>DASVYZ010000142.1:0-2713 GCA_036391935.1 Burkholderiaceae bacterium
TCGAACCAGTTAACCAATGTACTCCTGCCAGCATTCGGAGCAATCATTGGACGCAACGCGACAACGATTGATGTGATCTAACATTCGCAATGTAATCACACCGGCATTCGCGCCGCACCCAAAACCTTTACTGCAGCGATACCGCTTCTATCTCGCCCACCCAGTGAGCCGGCGACAACTGGCCTGCTGCGAAGGCTGCCACGATCTTGAACACATCGTCGGAAAAACCGCCGACGTTCAAGATGTCGTCGCGTTCCACCGCTTGCGTGGTGCCGTAAGGCGCGATGTCGATGCAGACCATCTTTGCCTTCGGGTTGCGCCGCTTGAAAATCTCCCACTGTTGCATCGTCGCCGAAGCGCCACGCTTGGCATCGACCCAGGATTGGTTGTCCGATACGAACACAACCAAATCGGCTTGCGCCTTTTCCTGGTTCAACTTTTCCAAGGGCGCGCTGCAGTTGGTGCCGCCGCCGCCAATGGCCGCCAGCTTGGACGCATTCGTCATCACGCTGTCGCGCGGGTTCAAGTCGCATTTCACGACCTTTACCTCGAACGGCAGCACGCGCGTTTCCTCATTCTTGCGCAGCAAGGCCGCAGCGACCAGGGCCGCCACATCGATGCAGCGTACCGCCGTGGTGGCCGTTCCGCGCTGACCCGTGGCAGGCGTGGACATCGAGCCCGATACGTCCGGGCACACCACCACACGGCCTTCGAGCTGCGGCACGTTGCGCAAGGCGATTTCCAGCGCATCCTGCAAGGCGGCGCGAATCGGTGCCGGCACTCCCTCGCCGGCAGCCTTGTAAGCTGCCAGCAATTGGTAAGGAAATGCCCTGGCCTTGGCAATCGCTTCGGCGTCGCGCAGCTTGCGCGCCACTTCCTCGACCATGTCGGGCAATTCGAACACACCGTGACGGGCAAAAGTGTTCAAGTTCATGCGCACCATATGCCATCCGCCCTGCTTGGCAATCTCGGCCCAGGCTTCGCGCGGCAATTCCAGCGCGGTCAGCATCTGGAACGGCACGTCGGGCACAGGCAGCGACCGGTCTTGCTTGTACGCTTCGAAAGCGCGCACGATGGGCGGCAAGGCTTCCGCCTTGTACTCCTTGCCGATCAGCCAAGCGAAGAATGCTTCGCGCCAGGCTTCGGCAGGCTTCGGGTGAACCATCTTCACCACGTCTGCCAGGGAAGGCGCGTTGCCGACCGCGGCCGACAGCAATTCCCTTTCACTTGCCGTGTTCAGCCAGGCTTGCACCAGCTTCTTCGGCCGCGTACCCAGCGACTTGCGGCCCAACGCGCCGGAGCGGATCATTTGCACGAAGTTACGCAGCATCTTGCCGTTGTCGATCGTGCGCTTGAAGGCCGACGCGGTTTGTGCCGCACCTTTGGCCGCCAGGATGGCGGTCAACAGCGCAGGCATGTCCTTCATATAGCCGCGTTCGCGGCAATATACGGCGGCTTGCGCAATGAATTGCGCATCGACGTCCTGGCACAGCTCCAGCACCGTGGCCAATTGCGCCTCGGCGCTGGCGTAGTAAGTCGCGTTCAGGCATCCGGTGGCTGCGTACTGCGCCAATTTGTGCTTGGGCGCCAGGGCATAGGCAGGCGTGCCGGCCAAATTCACGGTATTCGTTTGCGGCAGCAATTTACCGCGCAGGGTTTGGAACAAGTTGGCGTTCGCCATTTTCATTTCCTTTTTCTTTTCTACGCATCGCCGAGTCGCCGGCTTTGCTTTCCCTCCTTATATTGCAAGCGGTGTGCCAGTCCCGTGGCGGTGAAGCTGGAATGAATGTAAGTCTTTGAACGGAAAGGAGAATTGTGCGGATTTGCTGAGTCAGGTCGATTTTTGGGCGAGCCAAGCTTTGTGATATATTTATCTAAAAAGATAAATATTTATCCAAAAATGAATAAGAAAAAAATCGTCGTCATCGGCTTCCTCGGCACCCAGCTCGACAGCGGCAAGGGCAGCGGGCGCTGGGAAAAGTGGCGCCCTACCGTGGCGCTGACGCAGTATGAAGATGTGGTGATCGACCGCTTCGAATTGCTGTACAGCGGCCGTTTCGACGAATTGGTCGGGCGCGTGGCGGGCGACATTGCCCAGGTCTCGCCCGAAACTACCGTGGTGCCGCACGCGCTGCCGATCACCGACCCCTGGGATTTTGAAGACGTCTACGGCAACCTGTTCGATTTCGCACGCAGCTATCCCTTCGACCCGGACAAGGAAGAGTATTGGATCCACATCACCACGGGTACGCACGTGGTGCAGATCTGCCTGTTCCTGATGACGGAGACGCGCTATTTCCCCGGGCGCTTGCTGCAGACTTCGCCGCCGCGGCGGCAGGCGCCGGGCGAGGCGGGCAATTACGAGCTGATCGACCTCGACCTGTCCAAGTACGACCAGATCGCGCAACGTTTCTCGCGCGAGCAGGAAGAAGGCGTGGCTTTGCTCAAGTCCGGTATCGCCACGCGCAATGCGCGCTTCAATACCATGATCGACGAGATCGAGCGCGTGGCGCTCAAGTCGCGCGCACCCATGCTCTTGATGGGGCCGACCGGCGCGGGCAAATCCTTCCTTGCGCGCCGCGTGTTCGAATTGAAGAAAGCGCGGCGGCAGCTCGAGGGCAAGTTCGTCGAACTGAATTGCGCCACCTTGCATGGCGATGGCGCCGCTTCCACGCTGTTCGGCCACGTCAAGGGGGCGTTCACCGGCGCGGCA
>DASVYZ010000143.1:0-1616 GCA_036391935.1 Burkholderiaceae bacterium
AAGACCATATCGACAGGGCCAAGCTGGTGCGCCAGGCTGCTGCAGCTTGCGGCCGCGAGATCGCCATCATGGCCGACCTGCAAGGGCCGAAGATCCGTGTCGGCAAGTTCGAGAACGGCAAGATTTTCCTGGAAAACGGCCAGAAGTTCGTCCTTGATGCCGCTTGCCAGATGGGCAACCAGGAAGTCGTCGGCCTGGATTACAAGGAATTGCCGCGCGACTTGAAGCCGGCCGACGTGTTGCTGTTGAATGACGGCCTGATCGTGCTGGTGGTCGACAAGGTGGTCGGCAGCGCGATCCATACCACGGTGCAAATCGGCGGCGAACTGTCAAACAACAAGGGCATCAACCGCCAGGGCGGCGGTCTGTCGGCGCCGGCGCTGACGGCCAAGGACATGGAAGACATCAAGACGGCCATGAGCATCCAGGCCGACTACATCGCCGTATCCTTCCCCAAGAACGCGACCGATATGGTCATGGCGCGCCAGCTGGCCAATATCGCAGGCGAGCCGCACGGCCATCGTGCCTTGATGATCGCCAAGATCGAGCGTGCCGAAGCAATCCCCGTGCTGCAGGAAATTCTCGATGCCTCTGACGGCATCATGGTGGCGCGCGGCGACCTCGCCGTCGAAGTCGGCAACGCCGCCGTGCCGGCCTTGCAAAAGCGCATGATCCGCATGGCCCGTGCTTCCAACAAGGTGGCGATCACGGCCACGCAGATGATGGAATCGATGATCGTCAACGCCGTGCCGACGCGCGCCGAAGTGTCCGACGTGGCCAATGCCGTACTCGACGGCACCGACGCCGTGATGACGTCGGCCGAGACCGCGTCGGGCAAGTACCCGGTTGAAACGGTGGCCGCGATGGCCGCGATCTGCCAGGAAGCGGAAAAATCGGAAGACTTCGAGCTCGATGCCGATTTCCTGAACGTGACCTTTCAGCGCATCGACCAGACCATCGCCTACGGCGCCCTGTTCACCGCGCACCATTTGCGCGTGAAGGCGATTGCCGCCCTGACCGAATCCGGTTCGACGTCGCTGTGGATGAGCCGGCACAATATCGATGTGCCGATTTTCGCCATTACGCCCTCGATTGCCACCCAGCGCAAGGCGGCGCTGTACCGCAACGTGCACACGCTGGAGCTGGCGCAATCGACTGACCGCGATGCGGTGTTGAAAGCCGCCGAAAAGCTCTTGCTCGACAAGGGCGTGGTGCAGTGCGGCGATACCGTGGTGGTGACCTGGGGCGAGCCCATGGGGCAGGTTGGCGGGACGAATTCCTTGACGATCAAGAAGATCGGCGAATACTGATTATCGGATCGGATTGTAAGGTGGAAAGCCGAAGCGGAGCGCCGCCCGTCCGCAGCTTTTCCCCCTGAGTCCTGTTGCTGCTGTGTACTGGCCGGCAATTGGACTAACGCTCGAAAAGGGTGTACAAACGACATATTTCCTCCCGGCTGCCGCCACAAGCCTCGCGCCGGGAACGATGCCTGGATTTGAACAATCCGGGCTGCAACTGTTTTTTATTGTGAATGGAGATCCCTCATGCCTCTCGTATCCATGCGTCAACTGCTGGACCACGCTGCCGAAAACGGTTACGGACTGCCGGCATTCAAC
>DASVYZ010000144.1:0-3378 GCA_036391935.1 Burkholderiaceae bacterium
ACGCCGCGTTCGACGCCGCGCACTTCCATGCGGCGCTTGACATTGACGAAACGGCCCAAGGCGGTCACGGCATGCGCCGGCGGAACGCCGACGTGGCGCGCGGCGGCGATCGCGGCCAAGGCATTCATCCGATTGTGCGCACCGCTCAACTGCCAGGATACGCGCCCCACGCTCCGGCCCTTGTGCAACACGTCGAATTCGCTGTCGCCATGCACCTGCATGCTCCAGTCCGCCCCCGCCTCGGCGAAGCGTTCGACTTCGCTCCAGCAGCCGCGCGCGAGCACGCGCTGCAGCGATTCTTCCTGGCCATTGGCAATCACGCGCCCGATGCCGGGCACGGTGCGCACCAGGTGATGGAATTGCGTTTCGATCGCGCCGAGATCGGGGAAGATGTCGGCATGGTCGTACTCGAGGTTGTTCAAGACCGCCGTCTTGGCATGGTAATGCACGAACTTGCTGCGCTTGTCGAAGAAAGCCGTGTCGTATTCGTCGGCTTCGATGACGAAGAAATCCGAGACAGCCTCGTCGCCGCCGAGGCGCGCCGAAATGCCGAAATTGAGCGGCACGCCCCCGATCAAAAAGCCGGGCTTGTAGCCGCAATCTTCCAATATCCAGGCCAGCATCGAAGACGTGGTGGTCTTGCCATGCGTACCGGCCACGGCCAGCACCCACTTGCCTTGCAGGATGTGTTCACCCATCCATTGCGGGCCGGACACGTAGGGCAAGCCGCGATTCAAAATTTCTTCCATCAAGGGATTGCCGCGCGACACCACGTTGCCGATCACGAACAGATCGGGCTCGATATCGACTTGTTCCGGACCGAAGCCTTCGATCAGCTTGATGCCTTGCGCTTCGAGCTGGGTGCTCATCGGCGGGTAGACGTTGGCATCGCAGCCGGTAACGGTATGGCCGGCCTGTTTCGCCAGGACGGCCAGGCCGCCCATGAAGGTGCCGCAAATGCCCAGGATGTGGATATGCATTGTAGAATTCGGATTGGACGATTCCGAGATTTTACCCGACGAGCATTGTCGGGCTCATCCAATGCCTTCATTTCCCTCCAATAGCGACACCCTGCGGGCCGAAATCGCCGCGGCCGCCGCGCGCATGATCGCCGAAGACGGCGCCGACTACGCCACTGCCAAGCGCAAGGCGGCCAGGCAAATCCTCGGCGACAACAAGCCCGCATCCGACCTCCTGCCCGACAATGCCCAGATCGAGGAAGAGGTGCGCATCTATAACGAGATCTTCCTCGGCGAGACGCAACCGGCGCGGCTGCGGCATTTGCGCGAGCTGGCGTTGCGGCTGATGAGCGACCTGGCACAATTCAATCCGTACCTGACGGGGGCGGTCTTGAATGGTACGGCCGGCGAGCATTCCGACATCCACCTCTATCTGTTTGCGGAGAGCGCCAAGGACGTGGAAATCTTTTTGCTCAACAAGAACATGCCGTTCGAGATTTCCGAATCGCCCCATTTCGCGGCGCGCAAGGACGTGATTGAAACCGTCAGTTTCATGTGGCATAACGAAGGCGTGCACCTGTCGCTGTATGAAATCGACGACTTGCGCTACCTGCCCAAGGGCCCGGAGCGGCGCCTGGCCAATGCTGATACCATACGCCTTCTCATCGAAGGGCAAGACGCACCATGACATCCAAGCTCATCGCAGCGCTCGCGGCGCTGTTCCTGGCAGCCGGCGCCCATGCCGAAGCCACAAAGAATGCCGGCGACTTGTTCGCCATTTCCCTGCCGGACACCAAGAACCAGAACCAAGCCCTGTCCCAATGGAAGGGCAAGATCGTGCTGGTCAATTTCTGGGCCACCTGGTGCCACCCCTGCGTGCAGGAAATGCCGGAATTGTCGAACCTGCAGGCCAAGGGCAAGATCAAGAACCTGCAAATTATCGGCATCGGCATCGATACGCCTGAAGCAATCGGCGAATTCGCCGGCAAGTACAAGATCAGCTACCCCCTTTATGTGGGCGGCATCGGCGCTTCCGAGTTGATGCGTAAATATGGCGACGCGGCTGGCGGCCTGCCTTTCAGCCTGCTGATCGGCCCGGATGGCGAAATCAAGAAGACGTATATGGGTTCCCTGAAGATTGACCAGGTGAAGCGCGATATTGGAGCGATGTAGCCTGACTTTAGGTACCGTTGCAGGCAAGATAAGCGCACAATTATAATAATCACAATTTCCGCATCAAGATTTCCACTTGCCAAACATCGGCATTTGGCGTCAAAATGCGCGCACCCTGGTGAAACCGAGACGTTCCTCTATTGCTTTATGGCAAACAAGTTATTGTTGATCAATGGGCCGAACCTCAATTTGCTGGGGACGCGCGAGCCTGCGATGTACGGATCGACAAGCTTGGCTGACATCGAGCTGGCGGCGGCCAAGCAAGTCAAGGCCGCCGGGGCCAGCCTGGAATGCTTCCAAAGCAATCACGAGGGGGCGTTGATCGACCGCATCCACAAAGCCCTCAAAGAAGGCGTGGAAGCGATTGTGATCAATCCCGGCGGCTTGACCCACACCAGTGTCGCCTTGCGCGATGCCTTGGCTGGCGTGGCCATCCCTTTCGTCGAAGTGCACATTTCCAACGTGCATCGCCGCGAAACCTTCCGGCATCATTCGTTTTTGTCGGAAATCGCCACCGGCGTCATCTGCGGCCTGGGGCCGGAAGGTTACCGCGCAGCCATCGATTTTTCGTTAAAATCGCTTTAAGTTCTCCCATCTTCAGGTAAATGACATATAATTGCCGGGTTTTTCCACTCGGGCAGTAAACTCATTCCAAGAGAAAACATATGGATCTAAGAAAACTGAAAACCTTGATCGACCTCGTTGCCGAATCGGATATCGCCGAACTCGAAGTCACCGAAGGCGAAAGCAAGGTCAGGATCGTCAAGTCCGGCGGCCCGCAAAACCAGATGGTGATGTTGCCCGCCCAAGGTGCCGCACAGTTCGCGCCGCAATTCCATACCGCTCCGGCTACGCACACCGCCGCGCCCGCTCCCGCAGCTGCCGCCGCACCGGAACTGTCCGGCCATGTCGTGAAGTCGCCCATGGTCGGCACCTTCTACCGATCCTCTGCCCCAGGTGCGGCGCCTTTCGTCGACATCGGCTCCAACGTCAAGGAAGGCGATACCCTGTGCATCATTGAAGCGATGAAGCTGTTGAACGAGATCGATGCCGACATCAGCGGCACGATCAAGGAAATCCTGGTGGAAAACGGCCAGCCGGTCGAATTCGGCCAGCCGTTGTTCGTGATTGCCTAAACGATATGATCTGCGTCCTCCCGCCGCCGCGCCTGCTGCGCGAACCTGCGGTGGAGGATGGACTCGTATCCTTGTTTACCGCTGTAAGGCGCTAGCATCCTATGTTTGAA
>DASVYZ010000145.1:0-5169 GCA_036391935.1 Burkholderiaceae bacterium
CAGGTCCAGCCCTTCGCGCACGCTTTGCTCCAGCGGGTGGCCGTCGTACATGCCGGCCAGGATGGCCGACTGGCGCGCATCGAACGGCGGCTTGCCGGCGCCTTTCAAGGAGACGTTGGGCACATTGCTCTTGCCCTTGAATACCGTGGGCAGGGCGTCGGTGAAGGAAATCGGCCTGGCCCCGTTGATCACTTGCGCCAGACGGTTCATGAAGCCGGAAGAAAAATCGCGGTTTTTCATGCTGCTGCTTTGCCCGGCTTCGATGCTGTCCTGGGTTTCGAAGTGGCTGCGCGAGGTGTCGTCGGTGCCGGCAAAGGGGATGAACAACGCTTCGCCGCGCGTATAGAGCGGCAGGATGCTTTCGCGCAAGGCAGGGTGCAGCGCCCAGTTGGCATCGAGCTTGAGCGCCGCCTGCGGATTTTTTGCGTCGGGGCGCGCGATGGCGATCGTCGGCCGCGAATCGTAGTAGAACTTGCTCGAGTAGGGCACCAGAAGGTTGTTGGCGTCGTAGCCGCCGCGCAGGAACACCAGCAGGAAGCGATTCTGTGTCGCCGGTGCGGCAAGCAAGCTGCCGCTATGGAGACCGGCGGCCGTTGCCAGCGTCAATGCGCCGCTCTTCTTCAACAGGTCGCGCCGCGCCGGGCTGGCAAGCGCAGGGGATTTACGGTTCATGGCGAACTCCAGGGCGTCAGCGATACATGAAGTCGGGCGAGGCGAGCAGATAGGCATTCCACTCCGCCTGCGAAGATGCCTTGTCGAGCGCCTGGCGTACCAGCGCGCTCAAGGCGGTATCCACGGTGTCGTAAAACAGGCGGTTCGAGAGCATCGGGAAGCCGAAGGTCACAGGCGGCGTGCCGTCTTCGGAATCGAACAGCCCGGCACTGCCGCCGCCGATGGCGCGCGCGATTTCAAAGCGCTTGGACATCTGGCCCGAGCTGGCCCAATCGCGCTCGCGCAAGCCGTAGCCGTCCGGCGTCAGGCGGCCGTATAACGGTTCGCCCAGGGCGTTCAGCCAATTGTTGACCGGTTTCAGGTTGACCACGGTCTTGCCGTTGTAGGCCAGGCGCATGGCCGAGACCACGTAGTGCATCGGGTCCTTGAACTTGGTGCCGAGCGAGGCGTTGAATTCCTTTGCCGTGAACATGGTGCGCAGCACGGCGGCGATGTCGCCATGGCTCTTTTCGAAGGTCCTGGCCATGCGCTCGACCAAGGCCGGCGGCGGATCGTCGCCGACGAAATAGAGCGCCAGCTTGGTGCTGACGAAGCGCGCCGTGGCGGGCTGGCTCACGATGATGTCGACGGCTTGCTCGACTTCGTCCCAGCCGCTGCCATGGATCTCGTGGCTGAGGAAAACTTTGTCGCCGAAGTCATGCCGCGCCGGATTGAATTCGAACGCGCCTTCGCGCTTGTAGAGCGCTTGCCATTCGGGCTTGAGTTTGGGGGCGGCAGCCTGCGTATCGACCCCGACGCCGGTCAGGATGCGTGCCAGCTCCTGCACGTCCTGCTGGCTGTAGCCGCCGTTGACGCCGAGCGTATGCAGCTCCAGCAATTCGCGGGCATAGTTTTCGTTGATCTTGCCGCCCGCGCTTTGCGCATTGTCGAGATAGACCAGCATGGCGGGGTGCTTCAGCGTTGCCATGACGAGATCGCGGAAGTTGCCCATGGCATGCGGCCGGATCGCCCGCTCTTCGTAGTCCGCCACCGACCAGCGCAGGTTGCCCTTGCCCTGGAAAACGCTGAAGTGATTGTCCCAGAACCACACCATCTGCTCGCGCAACTGGGCCGGCGAATACAGTGCGCGCAACAGGTGGCGCTTGGTGGTTTCGTAGGCGATCTTGCCGGCCGTGTCGTTCATTTGCTTGCGCGCGGCTTGCTTGTCCTCCTCGCTGGGCAGGCCGTTGATGCGCCGGTTTTCGTTATCGACGTCCTGCAGCTCCTGCAACAGGGGCGCGTTGAGCAGGTCGAGCTGCGCCAGCGCGGCCGTCAATTGCGGCGGGTCGCTCTGACCGGCGTGCAATTGCTCTTCGAGGAAGGCCTTGCGCCCCAGCGCCTGGTAGCGCGCCACAGTCGGGCCGTCGATGCCGTAGGTGATGCGGTTGATCCAATGCACATCCTCTTCGGTCAGCGGCTGGGGCCTGGGCGCGGCGGCATGCGCCGGCAGGTTCGCGGCTGCGCAAACGAACAACAGGGACAGGGCCGCGCGCCTCATTTGCGTCATGTGCATCATGTGAAAATCCCCGGAGAAAGCCCCGACAAAAACGCAAATCGGAAATGACGGGCATTTCCGATTTGCAGTTTACGGTGTTATTGCTTAGCGGTGCCAGCCGCGATAACCGTCGTCGTCATGATAGCCGTGGTAGCCCCGGTAACCTTCATCGCGGTGACGCCAGTAGTCATGGTCGTAGTCATGATGCCAATAGCCATGATAGCCATGGTAATAGCGCCATTCGGGGCCGTAGTAGACCGGGGCGCCGACTTCCACGACCGGCTCGCTGACCACGACGGGCGCGGGAGCCGGAACATAGACGGGCTGAGGAGCCACGTACGTGACCGGGGCGACCGGCACGCCGAACGAAATGCCGAAGGCGATCCGGTCATGCGCCGAAGCCGGAGCTGCGGCGGCAAACATGGCGGCGCCGGCAAGGACGCCGGCAAAGGCGACGAGTGACTTTTTCATGATGCTGCTCCTTTCAGGTGCTACGACAAGACTGCTCTTGCCTTCAACAACGCGCCAAGGAGCGGCCCAGTCTGCTCATTTCTGTAAGGACTGCAACAAAATGTGACGAAATTTGCCAAAATGTCAATATATGTCGGTGACCTTGATGCCCTCGGGCAGCATGCCCGGAATATAAGCCGACCCCGCGTAAGCGCGCATGTGGCCGGCCGCATGCATGACGAATTCGGGATGCCGGATCGCGACGTGGGTGCGGCCGTTATGATGCGCATGCGCTTCGCCGGTATAGGTGTCGTAATAGGGCCCCATCAATTGCTTCAGGTCGGGGATGGTCGGGCCACGCCAGGCGATGGCAAAGACCTTGTCCTTGGCGATGTATTCGCGCACCGTGGTGCCGCTGGGCAGCGTCATTTCATGAACCGTGTAGTTGAGTTTCGCGTTTTCAGCCGGTGCGGCGGCTTTCATCTGCATGCGGTCTTCCTGCACGGTGCTGGCGGCACCGCCCAGCACGGCATGGGCTGATGGGGACAGGGCCAGGGCGACCAATCCGGCCGCAAACAATTGGGTGCTGATTTTCATGATTTCCTCGTGTGGCGGATGCCGGATTCAATAACAAAAGCCTACCATGCTTTGTCCCACTTCTGAAGTGTTACACTGCGCCTGCCGCGGATGGCGGCGACAATGATCCGCGAGAAAGGCTTGGCATGGACGCGAAAAAACTTGGGCACAACCTGATTCTCCTGGGTATCGTACTGATCGCCGCAGCCTTGTATTGGTGGTGGTCTTTCTACGCTCCCTTGGCGCATAAGTTCGGCACCGATTTGAGCCATGCCACGAGCTGTATCTACTCCAACAGTGGGATTTGCGCTGCCGTCACCGGCGTCAGCCAGTTTGCCGGCAAGACACCCTATAGTCCCGTGCTGATATGGGCCGGGGCGGCGTGCACGGCGCTCGGCATTCTGATCCGATTGGCGCGCCTCAAGTAGGCTCGCTCCCGGGGACATTCAAAGGAAGCTGTCTTCGGCGGTGGTGATGGTGACGATCACTGCGGCTTTCTTGCCTTCGCCGAGATCGAGAATCTGCACCGTCTGGCTGATCGTGGGCGCGCAGGCGCCGCAGCGCATATCGTGGACGATTTCATTGACCGCCGCTTCCAGATGCTTGCCATCGATGGCCTCGGGCAGGACGCCCCGGCTGTCTGGTTGATTGGCGAGCCTGGTCAATTCGGCACCAGGCGGTGAGTGTTGGCGGTGAAAATCGTCATCAGCAAGCTTTTCTCGACGGGGCCAAGGGCCCCAAAACGGTTCAAGAAATACATTAAAACGCGGCCTGCGGGAAGCTTGCGGGAATCTGCCTCAAATGCCAATCCCATATTTATGGGAATTTTTAGTCTTTTTTCTCGGGTAACTAATTTTTATTGCCCCTAAGACAAGAGGTGAAAAGCCAAGCTCGGGCGGAAAAGCCGGTTTGCTTGCCGCTTTGCGCCGGCCATCGAAGCGCGACACTGTCTCCACTGGGAGATTTCGGCGAGGGCGTATGTTTTACATGACTGCACTGGGTTTGGGCGTGGCATTGATTGCCATCTTCTCGGGACAGGTGTTGGAAGGGGCGGCGCTGGGGACGCTGATCCAGCCCGGGGCCTTCCTGATCGTATTCGGCGGCACGCTGGGTGCGGTGATCGCACAGAGTTCGCCCAAGGACTTCCTGCTTTCTCTGCGCCTGCTACGCTGGATTTCGCGTCCGCCCCTATCGGACGTCGCGGACCGCGAAGAAACCATCAAGGAAATCGTCGGCTGGTCTCGCATTGCCTACCGCGACGGTGCCTTGATGCTTGATGGCTTGTCCGAAGCCATCGGCGATCCGCTACTCAAGAACGGCGTGGAAATGATCGTCGACAACTACGACCCCGAATACATTCGCGATACTCTGGTCACTGAAGTCAAGATCCGCGATGCGCGACTGCGCCACGCGGCCAAGATGTGGGAATCGGCCGGCGCGTATGCGCCCACAGTCGGCATACTCGGTTCCGTGGTCGGCTTGCTGCAGGTGATGAGCGGTTTGGGCGACGTCTCCCGCCTCGGCGCCGGCATTGCGGCCGCCTTTGTCGCCACGGTCTACGGCCTGGTGCTGGCCAACCTGGTGTTTCTGCCGCTGGCGGCCAAACTGCGCGCCATCATCTTCGAACTGACCTTGCGCGACGAGTTGCGCATCGAAGGCTTGACCATGATTGCGCAAAACAAGCAGCCGCGCCTGGTCGAACGCACGCTCGTTGCGGTCGGCGACCGCGTTGCCAATGTGGTCGATATCCGGCGCGCGGCATGAAGTACAAGGAATTCATCTCGTTCCAGAACGAGGCGGAAACCGGCGAAGGCGCGGGCAATAACCGCTGGATGGTGTCCTACGCCGACTTCATGACGCTGTTGTTCGTGCTGTTCCTGGCGCTCTATGCCAAGTTGCCCAAACATGAAGCCCCGCCGGTGCCGGCCATCCCCAAC
>DASVYZ010000146.1:0-2840 GCA_036391935.1 Burkholderiaceae bacterium
ACGGGTTTCGATGCTGCCGCAGCAGGCGGTTCGGCTGCCGTGGAAAACGTCCCGGCCGTGGCCGATTCCGGCAAGTCCGCCTTCGTTTCGCGCGAGCTGGCCAAGTCCGACCGTCCTGAACTGACGGCAGCCAAGATCATCGTCTCCGGCGGCCGCGGCATGGGCTCGGGCGACAACTTCAAGATTCTGGAGCCGCTGGCCGACAAGCTCAATGCCGCCATGGGCGCCTCGCGCGCCGCCGTGGACGCAGGCTTCGTGCCGAACGACTGGCAAGTCGGCCAGACCGGCAAGATCGTCGCGCCTTCGCTCTACATCGCCGTCGGCATTTCGGGCGCGATCCAGCACTTGGCCGGCATGAAGGATTCCAAGACCATCGTCGCCATCAACAAAGACCCCGAAGCGCCGATCTTCTCGGTGGCCGATTACGGCATCGTGGGCGACTTGTTCGAAGTCGTGCCGCAGCTGGTTGCCGCGCTCGGCTAAGCCTCGCGCCATCGCAAGACAGGATGCCGACCCAGTGTCGGCATTTTTACTGAAAACGGAATGTGGAGTAAGTCATGAGCTATGTCGCCCCCGTCAAAGACATGCTGTTCGTCATCAACGAGCTGGCCGGTCTCGCCGAAGTCAACGCCTTGCCCGGCATGGAAGACGCCACGGCCGATACCGTGGAAGCGGTGCTGGAAGAAAACGCCAAGTTCTGCGGAGAAGTCGTGGCGCCCTTGAACGTGATCGGCGACCGCGAGCCCAGCTCCTGGACCGACGGCAAGGTCACCACCACCAAGGGTTTCAAGGAAGCGTTCAAGAGCTTCGCCGAAGCCGGCTGGCAAGGCGTGGTGCATCCGGCCGAATATGGCGGCCAGGGCTTGCCCAAGCTGGTGGCGGCCGCCTGTACCGAAATGCTGAATTCGGCCAACGTGTCGTTCGCCTTGTGCCCGCTGTTGACCGACGGCGCCATCGAGGCCTTGCTGACGGCGGGCAGCAGCGAACTCAAGGATACGTATCTCGCCAACCTGATCTCGGGCAAGTGGACCGGGTCGATGAACCTGACCGAACCGCAAGCCGGTTCCGACCTGGCCCTGGTGCGCACGCGCGCCGTGCCGCAGGACGACGGCACGTTCAAGGTGTTCGGCACCAAGATCTTCATCACCTATGGCGAACACGACATGGCCGAGAACATCGTTCATCTCGTGCTGGCGCGCACGCCCAATGCGCCGGAAGGTGTGAAAGGCATCTCGCTGTTCGTGGTGCCCAAGTTCCTGGTCAATGCCGACGGCTCTCTCGGTGCGCGCAATGACGTGCATTGCGTCTCGATCGAGCATAAGCTGGGCATCAAGGCGAGCCCGACGGCCGTGCTGCAGTTCGGCGACCACGGCGGTGCCATCGGTACGCTGGTCGGCGAAGAAAACCGCGGCCTGGAATATATGTTCATCATGATGAATGCCGCTCGCTTTGGCGTCGGCATGCAGGGCATAGGCGTGGCCGAACGCGCTTACCAGAAGGCCGTGGCCTATGCGAAAGACCGCATCCAGTCACGCGACGTGGCAGGCTCGGCCGGGCCGGTCGCCATCATCCACCACCCCGATGTGCGCCGCATGCTCATGAGCATGCGCGCCCAGACCGAGGCGGCGCGCGCGCTATCCTACGTCACGGCGGCGGCCTTCGATGCTGCACATCATCATCCGGACGAAGCGGCACGCAAGACCAACCAGGCCTTCTATGAATTCATGGTGCCCGTGGTCAAGGGCTGGTCGACCGAAATGTCGATCGATGTCGCTTCCAACGGCGTGCAGGTGCATGGCGGCATGGGCTTCATCGAAGAGACCGGGGCGGCCCAGTATTATCGCGATGCGCGCATCCTGACGATTTACGAAGGCACGACCGCGATCCAGGCCAACGACCTCGTCGGCCGCAAGACTGCGCGCGACGGCGCTGCGACGGCCAAGGCCATCGCGGCGCAAGCGAGGAAGACCGCCGATCAACTGCTGGCATCGGATGCAGTCGATCTGCAGGCGATCGGCAGGCAATTGGCTGCAGGCGTGGCGGCATTCGAGGAAGTGGCAAGCTATGTTGCGGCCAATATGAAGAGCGACGTCAAGGCCGTGTTCGCCGGCAGCGTGCTCTACCTGAAGCTCGCCGGCGTGGTGCTGGGCGGCTGGCAGATGGGCCGTGCCGCCCTTGTTGCGGCGAAGAAGCTGGCTGAAGGCGGCAGCGATGCAAGCTTCTATGGCGCCAAGATCGCAACGGCGCGTTTCTTTGCCGAACATATCCTGGTGCAGGCGGGGGCTTATCGCACTTCCATCCTGGAAGGCGCGCACGGCGTGCTGGCTTTGGATGCCGAGCAGTTCTAAAAACGTTAAGGCAAGAAAAAAAGGCCGCATCTGTGTTGCAGATGCGGCCTTTTCATTTTGAGCCGAATTCGACTACGCCATTGCGGCAGCCCGTGCCGCCTCCTCAAATGCCAGGGTATGCTTTTGGAACTTCGCCGCATTACAAGTCCGGCAGACGACGCAGGCACCCTTTCCGCTCAACATTACCTGCACCGATTGGCAGGTCTTGCAACGGATACCCAGTCCACTCAAATCCTTAAATGGTTCAAGCCACTCGCAAATTTCGTGTGGCAGGCGGGTCGACAACCAAGCGAACTCCTCAGTTGAAAAGGAATTTCTTAGAGACAGAGAGCGCAGGTGCTTCAAAGCACCCAATGGCCGCAGTGAACCGTCTTCGACACGAAGCCCGCCGGTGCAACCATCTCAACTTCGACAATTCCGCAAGCGGCGCGAACGACTTGATCGTATTTGCGCCGCCGTCCTGACCGACAAAGCCAAATCCTAACCCGTCAC
>DASVYZ010000147.1:0-3038 GCA_036391935.1 Burkholderiaceae bacterium
TGAAACGCGTGTTGGCCGAGCACGACATTGTCTCTTGCGGCACGGCGTTGTTTCAATGGTGGCCGGAGCCGCATGCCGAGGCATTTGCCGACCACATGGCCAGGCGCGCGATCTGGGTGCGCAAATTCGACGGCGGCGGCATACGGCTGGGCCTGCCGTTTCACGAATGCGACTGGCAACGCTTGTCCCAAGCCCTGGACGAATGGAGGTCAGCATGATCAAGCGATTGGCTCTCATACTGTGTTGCTGGATTTCCTGCGCCGCCCATGCGGATATCAGCGTGGTCGACGATGCCGGCAGTACTGTCAAGCTGTCCAGGCCGGCCGAGCGCGTCGTCGCGCTGGCGCCGCATTTGACCGAGATGATGTTCGCCATCGGCGCGGGAGATCGCCTGGTCGGGCGTGTCAGCCATAGCGATTACCCGGCCGAGGCGCAGGCGATTCCCCTGGTGGGCGACAACCTGCATCCCGACATGGAACGGATCATTGCCCTGAAGCCGGACTTGCTCGTGGTCTGGCTGCACGGCAGCGCCGGGCCGCAGCTCGAAGCCTTGCGCAAGCTCGGCATTCCGTTGTTTTACAGTGAGCCGCACAGCCTGGAACAAATCGAGGATACGCTGGTGCGCCTGGGCAAGCTGGCCGGCGTGGAGAGCCAGGCCTCGCAGGTGGCCGACGGCATGCGGGAAGATTTGACGAAACTGTCCGCGCGTTATGCCGGCCGTCCCGTCGTGCGCGTGTTCTATCAGGTGTGGGACAAGCCGCTCTATACCTTGAACGGCAAGCATTTTGTCAGCGACGTGCTGCGCGTGTGCGGCGGCGAAAACATCTTTGCCGGCCTTGCCGCCACCGCGCCCGTGGTCAACGTCGAAGCGGTGCTGCAGGAAAACCCGGAAGCCGTGGTCGCCGGCGATATTCGCGGGCGCAACGACAGCGGCTTGAATCTGTGGCGCCGCTATCCCACGCTGCTTGCCACGCGGCGCGACAATCTGTTCGCGCTCGATCCGGATTTGCTGGTGCGTCCCGGCCCCCGCATCGTGGCCGGCGCCGCTGCCGTCTGCGAAGACCTGGAAAGCGCGAGGATGCGACGCAAATGAGCGCGGTTCCGTTTCCCGTGCTGATGGTGCAGGGCACGACTTCCGACGCAGGCAAGAGCACGATCGTGGCCGCGTTGTGCCGGCTGCTCAAGCGCGAGGGTGTACACGTAGCGCCGTTCAAGCCGCAGAATATGGCCTTGAATAGCGCCGTCACGGTCGACGGCGGCGAAATCGGCCGTGCGCAAGCCTTGCAGGCGGCTGCTGCCGGGCTTGCGCCGCATACCGACATGAATCCCGTATTGCTCAAGCCATCGTCGGACACCGGGGCGCAAGTCGTCATCCACGGCAAGGTCCGCGCCGACATGAATGCGCGCGACTATCACGCCTACAAAAGCACGGCGATGGAGGCTGTGCTGGAATCCTTTGCGCGCCTGCGTGCGCAATACGAATGCGTCGTGGTCGAAGGGGCCGGCAGCCCGGCCGAAATCAATTTGCGCGAGCGCGACATCGCCAATATGGGGTTTGCCGAAGCGGTCGATTGCCCGGTGATTCTGGTAGCCGACATCGATCGCGGCGGCGTGTTCGCCCACCTCGTAGGCACGCTGGCTTGCCTGTCCGAATCGGAACGGGCGCGCGTGATCGGTTTCGTCATCAACCGCTTCCGCGGCGACATCGGCTTGCTCGAGCCGGGTCTTGCCTGGCTCGAGCATCAGACCGGCAAGCCGGTGCTGGCCGTGCTGCCTTATCTGCACGGCTTGCATCTCGATGCGGAAGACGCCGTGCAAGTCCAGCAACAGGGGCAAGGCGGTTTTCGTGTCGTGGTGCCGGTCTTGCCGCGGATCAGCAATCACACCGACTTCGATGTCTTGCGCGCCCATCCGCAAGTCGATCTGCGTTTCATCGGTCCGGAAATGGCGATTCCGCCCGCCGACTTGATCGTCCTGCCCGGCAGCAAGAATACCCGTGCCGATCTGGCCTGGTTGCGCGGGCAAGGCTGGGAGCCTGCCCTGCAGCGCCACTTGCGTTATGGCGGGCGCGTGATCGGCATTTGCGGCGGTTTCCAGATGCTGGGGCGCAGCGTGGCCGACCCTTTGGGCCTGGAAGGCGAACCGGGCAGCACGGCCGGACTGGGTTTGCTCGACTTGGAAACCGAACTGAAACCGGCCAAGCGTCTGGCCAACGTCGAAGGACGTTGCCGCTTTGCCGATGCCGCGGTTACCGGCTATGAAATCCACATGGGCGTATCGTCCGGCAAGGCTTTGGAAAATCCCGCTTTCGAGCTTGCCGGACGGGCCGAAGGGGCGATTTCGGCGGATAATCAAATCCTGGGCACGTATCTGCACGGCGTGTTCGATCATCCGCAAGCCTGTGCCGCCTTGCTGCAATGGGCCGGGCTGGATCGGGCCCAGGGCGTCGATCAGGCTGCGTTGCGCGAAGCCAGCCTGGAGCGCCTGGCCGATACTTGCGAACCCTTGTTGCGCGCGTTGAGGTCATTATGAATACCAATCGTTTTTCCCAGGCTGAGATCGACGCCATCTATCGCGCCATCCGCGAGCGGCGCGATATGCGCCATTTCCTCGACAAGCCGCTGGAAGAGGGCGTGTTGCAGCGTTTGATCGAAGCCGCCCATCTCGGCCCCTCGGTCGGTTTCATGCAGCCTTGGCGCTTCATCCGCGTTACCGATAGGGAATTGCGCAGGCAGCTGCATGCCGATGTGGAGCTCGAACGCCAACGCACGGCCGAAGCGCTGGGTGAACGCTCGGACGAGTTCATGCGGCTGAAAGTCGAGGGCATCCTGCAATGCGCCGAAGTGCTGGTCGTGGGCTTGATCGACAAACGCGAGAACTATGTGTTCGGCCGGCGCACCGTCCCGGAAATGGACTTGGCATCGGCCGCGTGCGCGATCCAGAATTTCTGGCTCGCCGCCCGTGCCGAGGGCATCGGCGTGGGCTGGGTCTCGCTATTCGACCCCGGTCGTCTGCGCGAGCTGTGCGGCATGCCCGAC
>DASVYZ010000148.1:0-6476 GCA_036391935.1 Burkholderiaceae bacterium
GAAAGCCGCGTAGACGCAATAGCGCAAGCGCATTGCGCCCATCTGACTAACTTGGCAGCAAGTGCATGGCGGCGGCCGGATTTATGCCAGGGTGAGCACCGCGGTAATTAATTGCTGTATATTAACCTGATCTTTGCGTTGCTCGTGGACGACGAGATGGTAAGCGAGATGGTGGTGGAATAATTGCGGAAATGGCAGCACCAACTCACCGGTTGCCAGTTTGCCCTGGACCATGCGAGGGTCTCCCATTGCAATGCCATATCCCATTGCCGCAGCATTGAGGGCGACCTCCAAACAATCGAATTCGAGATTCTGCTTGCACGGCCCTTTAATGCCGGCCATTGCCAGCCAGGCTTGCCACTCCCGCCGGCCTGCTCCAGCGTGGAGCAGGCATTGACTCGTCATATCCTGAGGGGCGTTGATGCCGACAGCCAAATCGGGGCGGCACATTGGCGTCAGCCGTTCCGGAAAGAGTTCCACCGAATGCATTCCAGGCCACTCGCCGGAACCTCTGACGATCATGGCGTCGATATTATCCGCAACAAATTCAGCCGCATCGCTAACCGATGTGCTGATGGCCAGCGTTATTCCCGGCAAGAGCTGCTGAAGAGCATCGAGCTTGGGCAGGAACCAGTGCAGGGCCAGCGTTGACGGCAACTGGAGATGGATGGTTTCGGCTGTCGCTTTCAGGCCAAGGGAATGCTCCGTCAGCAATGACAAGACCTCGGTGGAAACCTTCAGGAATCTTTCCCCATCGGCCGTCAACTGCATACCGGCGAATGTGCGAAGGAAAAAAGCCGCTTGATAGTGCTGCTCGAGCTGTTGTATCTGCCGGCTTATCGCTCCCTGTGTGCGGCACAGCAGGTTGGCCGCCTTGTTCAGGCTGCCGAGCTGGGCGACCGCCAGAAACGCCTGCAGCCCCAGGATGGATGGCTGGGGTCGAATCAACTCGGCCAATGGATATGAATTGCTTGCATACCCCCGCACAGAATTACTGGCTTTCGTGCTCATGGTTGGTTTGGTAGTGTGCGAAACGTGAATCAACCCAATGAGAGGTAGCCCATGAAAAATATCGATTCGACGCTTTTCTCCGAGCGAATCTGCAAATACCTGCAAGAGCTTGAGAGCGGCAACGTGGCAGGCGTGCTCGCACTATTCACTCCTGACGCCCGAATCCATTCTCCCTTGCTGGGCTGGGTGACCCCGGCGCCATTTTATAGCAAGCTGGCGGAGGCGTCGGGGGACAGCAAGATCAAGCTGCTGGACATCTGCAGCAGCATACAAGGCAACGCTCGCGCCGTCGCTTACTTCACTTACGACTGGCAACTGAAAGATGGTAGCCGTGTTTCGTTTGATTGTGTAGATGTCTTCGACTTCAACGAAGAAGGGTTGATCGACAACATGGTGATTGTCTATGATACCCACAGCATTCGGGGTGACCTTGGGGATCGTTTCCGCTAGGTTGCGACGCACTTTACCAGCCATGAAAAACAAAAAGCCGCTCAAGTGAGCGGCTTTTCGCCTTCAGAACAACCGATCAATTACTTGATCTTGGTTTCCTTGTACTCCACGTGCTTGCGTGCCTTGGGATCGAACTTCATGATCGCCATCTTTTCCGGCATCGTGCGCTTGTTCTTGGTGGTGGTGTAGAAGTGACCCGTACCTGCGGTCGATTCCAGCTTGATTTTGTCGCGGCCAGTCTTTGCCATGATGAGATTCCTTTATTCTGCGTGAGATTAGATTTTCTCGCCGCGGGCACGCATATCGGCCAGCACGGCATCGATGCCGATCTTGTCGATCACGCGCAGGCCGGCGTTGGACACGCGCAGCGAAACCCAGCGGTTCTCGGATTCGACGAAAATGCGACGGTTTTGCAGGTTGGGCAAAAAGCGGCGCTTGGTCTTGTTGTTTGCATGGGAAACGTTATTGCCGACCATCGGCGCTTTCCCGGTGACTTGGCATACACGTGCCATGTTGTGCTCCTCGAAAATTACCAAAAATTGGGAAAAACGAGAGTATATAGAAAAAACCGAGATTTTTCAACGACTTGTGAAAAATAATTGTTTCTCGGAAAACTCGTAAAATTTAACAATTTGAACGCGCCTTTCCCACACTTTCCTTGTCGAATAAATATGAGGCGGCAATTGTAGCCGGGTATCAACTCCGCTACACTGCCGACCATGTCGACCGAGTTTTCCGCGCATGTTTCCGATGAAGAGCTGATGATGCGCTACCGCGATGGCGACTTGTCGGCTTTTCGGGAATTATACGGGCGCCACAAGAGCGGCCTGTACCGCTTCATCGGCTGGCGTTCGCCGCGTGCGGAATGGGTCGATGAAGTGTTCCAGGATAGCTGGGCCGCCTTGCACAACGCGCGCGCCGGCTACCAGCCGCAAGCCAGTTTCCGTACCTATCTCTACCAGATCGCGCGCAACCGGCTGATAGACTTGCTGCGGCAAAACCAGCTTGTGCTGGCGTCCGAGCTCGGCGCCGATGAGGACGGCGACGCGCTGGAACATATCGCCGACGCCCAGGCTCCCGGGGAAACCCCGGAAACCGAGCTCGCACGTAAACAGGATGTGGCCAGCCTCCACGCCGCGATACAGGCCTTGCCTGGCGAACAACGCGAGGCGCTGGTATTGCAACAATTCAATGGCATGAGTCTGGAAGACATTGCGCAATTGACGGATACGCCCGTGGAAACCATCAAAAGCAGGTTGCGCTATGCGATGCGCAAGCTGCGGCAGCAGCTCGTCGGCCAGGCAGGCACGCGGGAGGAGTTGGCATGAGCACCGACAACCTGCACGACGACGCCGAATTCGAGCGCTTCCTTGCGGGCGAGGATGCGCTGTCGCGGCAATTGAAGGGACTGGCGCAGGCTGCGCCTTCGGCCGAGCTCGATGCTGCCGTATTCGCCAGGATCGAAGCGGCGATGGCGGCGGAAAAGGTGCGGCAGGTGGAAACCGGGCCGGCGTCGAACGACCCCGTCGGCCCGCCCGCGGTATCCCAGCGCAGGCGCAGCCTGGCCCGCGGTCTGGCCTATTATTGGCCTTGGCCGGTCGGGGTGGCTGCCGGCATCCTGGCCGTGCTGGCTTACCGTACCGCCTTCGAGCCCTATCACCCCGAGACGGTTGCGCTGAACGATACGAACATGCGCGTGATCGCGCCCACGACGCCTGCGAGGGCGCCGGCCGATGTGGTGACCGAGCCGTCGCGTGCGGCGGCAGCGCCGGCGGTGATCGAGCCGCCTGACGTGCCCCCTGAACGGGTGCCGCCCGCGCCGTCTGCGGCGCAAGCTGTCGCTTCCGTTGCATCGGTCAGGGAGGTGCCAGAGCCGGCCGATGCCCCGCATGCCGATGAGAGGGTATCTGACATGGCGATCAGCGGCGTTCGCCGGGAACCACGGGAGCCTTCGGCCCGCCTCAATGTCAATGACGCAGGCGGAAGCGCTCCTGCCTCCGCGGCGGCCAAGGTAGCCGTCAAGAAAGCGGCGGATGGGCCGGCGGCAGCGAAACCGGAGAGCGGCGTCGAGCTGGCATGGACCCGCGATCCGGCGCTGGATGCGCGCGACTCGCTCGCTGCCAATGATCCGCGCGCCAAACAGTCGGAAGCTCCGGCCGCACCGCCGCCTCCACCGTCGGCCGCCATCATGGCGGCTCCGGCACTGCCGCCCGTGGCGGCATTGGCGCCGGCTCCCGCGCAAGAGCGCTTCGGGCTGACTTCGCCATCGGCGCCTTCGCCGGGGTTCGCCGATGCCAGAACTGTCACGCCGATCGCTCCGCTGGCCGCGCCACAGGTGGCGGCCGCCGATACGCAGGAAAAACAGCGCAAACGGGCCGCTGCCGACAAGGCGCATGCCAACCCGCGCAGATGGCTTGCCCTGATCGAACAAGAGATCAATGACAAGGACAATCAAGCCGCGCTGGCCGAATGGGACAAGTTCGTGGCCGCCTATCCCGCCTACAAGGTCAACAACAAACTGCGCGCCGACATTGAAGCGCTGCGGGCGCAATCGCCGGCCCAGCCGGATGCGGGCAAGTAGCCGGTCGGTAAAAAACGCCATTTGGCTTAGTCACGCTGAGTCACTGTAGGTTGGCGCCGAGCGCAAGCGAAGCCCAAAGCAACCGGCCGAACGATATCGCCGTCTTAACCCCGTTTTCCCTCCTGCTTCGTTTCACCCTTGACGCCGGCTGTTCCGGCAGGGAGAAACGCGATGCGATATCGGGGAAGCCGGCTGCTGGCCGCGGCGGGATTGTTCTGTGTTGTCCATGTGGCGACGGCGGCAACGTCCTTGATGCAAACCATAGCCGGCGAAACGCCCATCGGCTTGCAGAGTCTGCAGATCAAGAGCGAAATCAGCGGCAGCACCGCCGAGACCACGCTGCACATGGTGTTCCACAACCCCAACCGGCGCGCACTGGAAGGCAATCTGCAATTTCCCCTGGCGCCGAACCAGCAGATAGTCGGGTTCGCGCTCGATATCGGCGGCAAGATGCGCGCCGCCGTGCCGGTGGAAAAATCCAAGGGGCGCGAAGTGTTCGAGGCGATCGAGCGGCGCGGCGTGGACCCGGCCTTGCTTGAGGCCACGCAAGGCAATAACTTCAAGCTGCGCGTGTTTCCTGTCCCGGCCGGCGGAACGCGCGTGGTGGACGTGACGTATTCCGAAACCCTGGCGCCGCGCCGCGGCGAATGGGCCTATCGATTGCCGCTCGATTTCGGCGACGAGCTCGACAACTTCTCGCTCGATGTGAAGGTCGACGGCACCGGCAGCACGCCCAAGGCGGAGGGCTTGCGCGATCTCGTGTTCGAGAAGGGAGATGCGTCCGGCACATTCGCGGCGCACCTTGCGCAGCGACATTTCCGCTCCGCCGGCCCGCTCGACATCCGCTTGCGTGCCGAGAGCAAGCCGCGCGCCTATGTCCAGGAATTCCACGGCTCCAGGTATTTCCTGGCCGAGGTGCCGGTCTCGACGGCGCGCCACGAGCGCAGCCTGCCGCATGTCGTCGGCCTGCTGTGGGATAGCTCGGGCTCAGGCGCGTCGCGCCGCGTCGATGCCGAACTGGCCGTGCTCGATGCCTATTTCGCCAAGATGGGGGAGGGGGAAGTGCGCCTGACGCGCCTGCGTGACCGCCCCGAAGCGGTGAAGTCGTTCCCTGTTTCCGGCGGTGACTGGAGCGCGCTGCGCCGCGAACTCGAACAGACGGCGTTTGACGGCGCGAGCGCCTTGTCCGACTGGAAGCCGGAGCCGGGTGTGGGCGAATACCTGTTGTTTTCCGACGGCTTGCAAAACTATGGCGACGACGCCTTCCCGGCCCTGGCCGAGGGGCAACGTCTGTACGCCCTGGACTCCGCCGCTTCCGCCGACACGGCGCGTCTCACAGCCTGGGCCGAGCGCGATGGCGGACGCCTGATCCGCATCGACCAGCAGGCGCCGGCGTCGGCCGCGCGCGAATTGCTCTCTGAAGGCGTCCACCTTGTGGGCATGCATGGAGACGGCACGAGTGCGCTCGTGGCCGAGACGACATTTCCGGCACAAGGCTTGTTGCGCGTTGCCGGCAAATTGAGCGGGAACGAGGGCATGTTGCACCTGACGCTGGCGCAAGACGGCAGCACTGCGCAGCTTGACCTGGCGCTGCCGCAGGACGCGCCGAACCATCCGCTGGCCGCCTACGATTGGGCGGCCTACCGCTTGCGGGAACTGGAAGCCGAACCCGATGCGCGGCGCGGCGAAATTCGCCGCCTGGGGCAGGATTTCGGCATGCCAAGCAGCGAGACGTCGCTGATCGTGCTCGAAACCGTGCAGGATTACCTGCGTTACGACATTGCGCCGCCGCAGGAATATCGCGCAGAATTCGACCGCCTGCGCGCCGCGGGCTTCGGCCCGGGCGGAACCGAAAGGCGGACTCAGATCGACCGATTGGCGGCCGCCTTCCGTGAACGCCAGCAGTGGTGGCTTCACAGCTTCCCCAAGAACGTGGAGCCGCCGCCTTATGCAGTGCAGGGCGCAGTGGCAGCGCCGCAGCCCCCTGCGGTCCCGCTGTCGCCATCGCCATCGCCGCAATTCGCGCTTGCTGCGCCGGTCCCGATGGAAATGCCCAAGGCGGCCGCCCCGGTCCCGGATGCGCGCGTCGTGGTTTCAGACGCCCAGCCCGACCTTGCTGCGAGAGAGGGGTTCAATCGTTCCGGCGAGGTTTCCCGGATGGAGATCGCTGGCACGTCCTCCGCCAAGGAAGGCAGGCACGCGGGCATCGCCTTGAAACGCTGGAGCGCGAACTCACCCTATATCACGCGCATGAAGTCGGCCGGCGCCGACAAGGTCTATGCGGCCTATCTCGACGAAAAGCCGAGTTATGCCAACAGCAGCACATCATTTTTCGTGCTCTTACTACCTAGTCCAGGCAAACTACATCCAGATAATACGATAAGCGATAAGACAAGCACGACAAGTATATATTTAATTTTCTTCATTATCTTAG
>DASVYZ010000149.1:0-2497 GCA_036391935.1 Burkholderiaceae bacterium
CTATGTCGATGTGGCGCAGGATACGCTGGTGCGCATGGAGTCCGAGCGCCTGCGCAATTCGCTCTTGTCGGCGCTGTCGCACGACTTGCGCACACCGCTGACGTCGCTGGTCGGCTTGTCCGAATCGCTGACGCGTTCCAGCCCGCCCTTGAGCAAACAGCAAGGCGAGCTGGCCGAAGGCTTGCGCGACGAAGCGCTGCGCATGAATCACCTGGTTTCCAACCTGCTCGACATGGCGCGCATAGAAAGCGGCAACCTGCGCCTCAATTTGCAATGGCAGGCGCCCGAGGAAGTGATAGGCAGCGCGCTGCACGCCAGCCGTATGATGCTGGCCGGGCGCGAGGTGCAACTCGTGGTGGCGCCGGAGCTGCCGCTGGTGCGCTACGACGCCGTGGCCATCGAGCGTGTGCTGTGCAACCTGGTGGAAAATGCTGTCAAATATACGCCGCCCGGCACGCATTTGGCCATCATGGCGGAAGCCTCGGAAGGCTTCCTCAAGATGCAGGTGGCCGACGCCGGCCCGGGCCTGCCCGCCGGGCAGGAAGAGCAATTGTTCGAAAAATTCGTGCGCGGCGAACGCGAATCGGCCAAGCCGGGCGTGGGCCTGGGCTTGTCGATCTGCCGTGCCATCGTCGAAGCGCACCGCGGCTTGATCCGGGCCTATAATCTCGCGCAAGGCGGCGCCTGCTTCGAATTCCTGCTGCCGCTAGGTACTCCTCCCGTGATTCCCGGCATGGAAGACGCTGCGGAAACGAAAGTTGCATCATGAGCGAACCAAAATTCACCGCCTTGCTGGTCGAGGATGAACCGCAAATCCGCCGTTTCGTGCGCATGTCGCTCGAGGCCGAAGGCTGGCAAGTGTTTGAAGCCGAAACCATGAAGCGCGGCTTGATCGATGCCGGCACGCGCAAGCCCAACCTGATCGTGCTCGACCTCGGCTTGCCCGACGGCGATGGCGTCGATTTCATCGTCGATTTGCGCAAGTGGTCGCAGGTGCCCGTCATCGTGCTGTCCGCGCGCGGCGACGAGAGCGACAAGATCCGCGCGCTCGATGCCGGCGCCGACGATTACCTGACCAAGCCCTTCGGCGTGGGCGAATTGCTGGCGCGCGTGCGCGTGGCCTTGCGCCGGCGCCTGCAAGCCGGCGGCCAGCCCGATCATTGCCTGGAATTCGGCGACGTCAGGATAGACATGCAGGCGCGCCTCGTGACCAAAGGGGGCGAGCCGGTGCACATGACGCCCACGGAATACCGCCTCCTTGCCGTGCTGGCCGCCAATGCCGGCCGGGTGGTGACGAATCCGCAATTGCTGCGCGAAGTGTGGGGCCCGTCGAATAGCGAAAACGGGCATTATTTGCGCATCTTCATGGGCCGGCTGCGACAAAAACTCGAGGAAGATCCGGCCCGGCCCCGATACCTGTTTACCGAAACGGCGGTCGGTTACCGGCTCCTGGTTTCTTAGTCTCGGTTGGATGGCTATAATGGGCATCATTTTAGCGTCGATGCGCAGGAAGCCCGCATGTCCGATGCCGTGCGTTTCGTAAGCCGTACACTGTCCGAGTTGAAAGTGCCCGGGCAATGAGGCGTCTTCTCATCCGCTTCGCGTTTGCCCTGGCGGCCGGCGTGAGCGGCCTGGCCGAAGCCGGAATGGCGGAGCCTGTCGAAATCGTCTATCCGAGTTCGGACGATGTTGCCGATACGCGTGCGAACTATTATGTCAAGCTGCTCGATCTCGCCATGAGCAAGACCGGCGTGCCCTACACACTGCGCCCTTTCGTGTTCGAGACCTCGGGCTCGCGCGTGCGCCAGCTTATCGAGCACGACCAGAGCATCAACCTCACCTGGGCCTTGACGTCGAAAGAATGGGAAAACAGCCTGGCGCCGGTGCGCATGTCCCTCGACAAAGGCATACTGGGCTGGCGCTTGCTCCTGATCAACAAGCGCGACGAGAAAACCTTCGCGCAAATCCGCAAGCTGGCGCAACTGGCCCGCTACGCCGCCGGCCAACAACGCGACTGGACCGACGTAGCCATCTTGCGTGCCAACGGCTTGAAAGTGGTCGATGCCGCGATTTATGAAAGCATGTTCAAGATGCTGAGTGTCGATCGTTTCCAGTATTTCCCGCGCGGTGTGGGCGAGATCTGGGCCGAGGAAGAGCGCAATGCCGGTCTTGGCCTTGAGATAGAGCCGACACTGGCGCTGCACTATCCGGTGCACACCTACTTCTTCGTCAGCCGCAAGAACCGGCGCCTGCACGACTTGCTCGATCAAGGCTTGCATGCCGCCATTCGCGACGGTTCGTTCGAGAGGCTGTTCGCGCAATACAATGGCGAGGCACTGAGGAAGGCCAAGCTGGAAAGTCGTCGGGTGTTCGAGCTGAAAGTCCCGCAATAAGAGCCTGTTTATGATCTGTTTGGCATGCACGTTCGAGCGAAAAGGGATGCAGTGCAAGGCGCGGCGCGCCGCACAGGGTGGCCCCCTGCGCAAGCGCCGCAACG
>DASVYZ010000150.1:0-9691 GCA_036391935.1 Burkholderiaceae bacterium
CATCCCCGGCGCCGGGGATGACGGTGTTTGTTGTCTATGAAAAAGGAAACATAACGTGGGTTTGCAGAACAGTAACTTGACCAACCTGGTGGAAAAAGTCATTGGCCCCGAGGCTTGCGCCTGGGTGTTGGGGTTGATGACGGTGCCAAGCAGTTTCGCGACCTGGGAAGAAGACTGGGTGTCGCGCAAGGAGCTGGCCCAGGCGCTCAACATGGTGCTGTTCCACGACTTGCTGCAACGCGTGCCGACCGGCCGCCAATACACCGAAGAAGTCGCGGCCAAGGGCGGCAAGGTATTCCATGATCATGGCGCGCTGCGTACCGTGCGCTGGATCGACAATGGCGAACTGCCTCCCGGCGAAACAGCCTTCACGCGCATCCTGGAACCGCTGGGCTACAAGCTGAACGGCACCTTCCCGCTCGACCGCCTCGGCATGACGGGCCGTTCCTATGCGCACGTCGACGCGCCGGATGAGATTGCGCAATTCTTTGTCAGCGAATTGCACCCCGGCCGCTTTTCGCCGGCTTTCCAGCAAGCCGCGACGCGCGTGCTGGCCAGTTCGCAAGACCCGCTCTCGCCCAAGTCGCAATTCCTGCTGCATGAATTGGCGCGTGACGGCCGCATCGGTTTCCATGACGCCGCCGCCATGCTGCCCGAGCTGAAGGCCTGTTTCGGCCGCCAGCACGCCGTGCCGCACCTGGCTGACTATGAAATTCTGCTCGCCGAATCGGCCGAGATGGCCTGGATCGCGACCGAAGGCAATATGTTCAACCACGTCACGGACCGCGTCGACGACCTGTTGCGCGTGACGGAAGAGCAGAAAGCCCTGCGGCGCCCGATGAAGCAAAACATTGAAATCTCCAAGAGCGGTCGCATCAAGCAAACCGCGTTCAAGGCCGACATGGTGCTGCGCCAATTCATCGGTGCCGATGGCGACGTCATTGAAATGATGGTGCCGGGCAGCTTCTATGAATTTATTTCGCGTGACCGGTATCTTGATACGGTCGCCGATGTGCAGAAGCTGGATTTGGGCTTTGATGCCGCCAATGCGCAGGGCATATTCAAGATGACCGCGACGGCTTGAGTTAGAATATTCCTTATCTGTTGCAGGCACTGCGCTCGCGCAGTGCCTTTTTTTTGACTAAAAAAGAACCCCTCTCCCGGTTGCTGGAGAGGGGAGTTTAGGATAGCCACTCGATGCCACGCCACCTAAAAGGAATCTTCGGCCTGCTCGTCGTCACCATGGTCTGGGGTACCACCTTCCCCGCCATGAAGGACTTGTCGCAGCATTTTTCGGCACCCTGGATTCTGTTCCTGCGTTTTTCCATCGGCGGTCTGGTGTTGGCGCCTTTCCTTTTGCGTGCCAAGAGGGCCGATCTGCTGGGCGGTTCCATGCTCGGCGTGTTGCTGTTCGTCGCCGCCATGTTCCAGTTCAGCGGGCTGGTCTTGACCAGTTCCAACCGCAATGCCTTCGTCACAGGCTTGAACGTGCTGATCGTGCCTTTGCTCGGCGTGGCGGTGGGGCGCGTTCCCGAGAAGCGCATCCTGGTTGCCATCGTGTTGGCGATCGCCGGCCTGTTCTCCCTGTGCTGGGACGGCGCGGCCTGGGGTGCCGGCGACAATCTGGCTTTGATGGGCGCGTTTTGCTTCGGCGCCTACGTCAAGATGCTCGAAATGACGGCTCGGCGCGCGAGCAGCCTGATGGCGATGACCACGGTGCAAATCATCGTCGTGGCGCTGTGTGCGTTGCTGTGGCTCGCGTTGAGGGAGTTGCCGGCGCATCCCTTCGTTTGGAATGAGGCGATTGCCGCGGGGCGCGCCAGCTTTTTCAATCTTGCCTATCTATCGCTGGTGGCCACCGCCGCCATCATTTCGCTGCAAACCTGGGGGCAGCGCCATGCCAGCGCCAACGAAGCGGCGGTGATCTATGCTTTCGAACCGGGCTGTGCGGCGATTGCGGCTTATTTCTGGCTCGGCGAGGGTATGGGTTTGCGCGGCATCGTCGGCGCGGCACTGCTGATCGCGGGCATGATCGTGAGCCAATGGACGCCGGAAAACAAGCCTGAAGCCGCCATCGCTTCGTCCGGGAACGCGCCCGAGGGCACACCGGGCTAGATCATGTCCCTCTCCAGCCTGGCCTTGCTCCAACCGCTGCGGATACGTTTGATCCGTTGTGGCGAGGGGGTGGGGCTCGGCTTTTCAGGCTTGTTCCAGGTCTTGCGGCTGGCAGGGGAGGAGCTGGGCGAGGAGCGGTTCTTGCTCGAAACGGCATCGGCACAATCCTTGCCCGACACGGCAGCCGATCTGATCCTGCTCGTTGCCGACGAGGAAGTGCCCGCCGAGCACATGCCTGCATTGTTGGCCCATTGCCGCAAGGCGGCGCTGTACGGCGCGGTCGGCACGGTGCTTGCGTGGTTCAAGGAGCAAGGCGAGATCAAGCACGATACCGCCCGGCTTTACGACCTTGAACACAAGCCGCTCATTTGTTGCGGCGGCGCTGCTGCCATTGACTTCGCGCTGGCCATCGTCAAGGCCTGTTTCGGCGAAGCGGTGCAGGCGAGCATCATGGAAGCCCTTTGTATCACGCAAGTGCGCGCACCCGACACGCCGCTTCCGCAAGCGCGCCGGCGCCTGCAGCCGGCGCTGGCCGAAGCGTTGCGCCTCATGGAAACCCACATCGAAGAGCCGCTCAATAGCGACGATATCGCCAGCCTGGTGGGCATTTCGCGGCGCCAGCTCGAACGCTTGTTCAAGCAGCACCTGGGGAACATGCCGGCGCGTTACTATCTGGAATTACGTTTGCAACACGCGCGGTCCTTGTTGCTTGAATCGCATCATTCCATTGTGCAAGTCGGGCTGATGTGCGGATTTTCCTCCGGAGCGCATTTTTCCACCGCTTACGGCGCGTTGTTCGGCATCACGCCGCGCGAAGAGCGCCAGCGCAAGCTTGCTCCTGCGCGAATTTGAAAGTTTTCGTCGCAGTTCGAAAAGAGTTTGCCATACGCTCTCTTTATAATGCCGGAATAAGCTCTAGTTTCTCGACATTCTTTCGACATTTGACGGAGGCAGGTATGAACGCAGCACTTGACGGCAAGGACACAGCAGGCGCAGTTGGGCGCCAGACTTTCGATGAAGTCGTGGTACCAACCTATGCGCCCTCCAGCGTGGTGCCGGTGCGTGCCTCCGGCCTCGACTTATGGGACCAGGAAGGCAAGCGCTATCTCGACTTCACCGCCGGGATCGCCGTTACGGGCCTGGGACATGCCAACCCGAACGTGATTGCCGCCCTGACCAACCAGGCGCAAAAGCTTTGGCACGTCGGCAACGGCTATACCAATGAGCCGGTGCTGCGCCTGGCGCAGGCGTTGACGGCCGCCACCTTCGCCGATCGTGCCTTCTTTTGCAATTCCGGTGCCGAAGCCAATGAAGCGGCACTGAAGCTGGCGCGCAAGTACGGCCATCTCAAGCATGGCGACAGCAAGCCGCGCATCGTGTCCTTCCTTAATTCCTTTCACGGCCGCACGCTGTTCACTGTCTCGGTTGGCGGGCAAGCCAAGTACACCGAAGGTTTCGAGCCGCTGCCGCCGGCCATCGACCATCTGCCCTACAACGACATCGAGGCCGCCAGGAAAGCCATCGGCCCCGACGTCTGCTGCGTGATCGTGGAACCGGTGCAAGGCGAGGGCGGCATGATCCCGGCCGACCCGGCCTTTCTCAAGGCGCTGCGCGAACTGTGCGACGCCAACAATGCCTTGCTGATTTTCGACGAAGTGCAATGCGGCATGGGCCGCACCGGCGATTTGTTTGCCTACATGGGTTATGGCGTCACGCCCGACATCATCACCGTGGCCAAGGCGCTCGGTAACGGCTATCCGGTCGGCGCCATGCTGACCACCGAAGACATCGCCAAGGCTTTCTCGGTCGGCTCGCACGGCACCACTTACGGAGGCAATCCGCTGGCTGCGTCGGTGGCGCTCGAAGTGCTGCGTACGATCAACCAGCCTGCCTTCCTCGGTCGCATCAAGGAAGCGTCGGCTCTGCTGTACGGCAAGCTCGACAAGATCCGCGCTGACTATCCGCAGCTGTTCTCCCTGGTGCGCGGCAAGGGCTTGATGCTGGGCATGGTCTTGACCGAGGCCTATGCCGGCCGCGCCAAGGAAATCGCCAAGGCCGCCGAAGCGCAGGGCTTGATGGTCTTGATCGCCGGCCCGGACGTGGTGCGCGTGCTGCCGGCCCTGATCGTCTCGGACGAGCAGATAGCAGAAGCCGACCGCCTGCTGCGCCGGGCCATCGACGCCTTCCTCGCAGCCTGACAAGTAGTGGGACAGCCCATGTTCGTGGTTCGGCCGGTTGCAGCATCCGATGTCGCCGCGCTCGAGGCCGTCGCCTCGGTGGCGACGCCCGGTGTGCACACGCTGCCCAAGACGCGTGACGCCATAGGGCGCGCGGTCGAGCATTCGCTTGCTTCGTTCGCGGCTCAGGTCGACATGCCGAGCGACGAGTCTTATATGTTCGTGCTCGAGTCACCAGAAGGCGGCCTGGCCGGCACGGCGGCGATCGCCGCCACCGCCGGATCGAAAGGCACGTTCTTTGCCTTCCGCAACGACGTGATCCAGCAAGTCTCGCGCGACTTGAACATCAGCCACAGCGTGCATGCGCTGACCCTGTGTTCCGATTTGACCGCGCACTCGCAATTGTCGAGCTTCTACCTGCGCGGCTGCCGTACGGCAGGCCTTGAAGCGGCCTTGCTGTCGCGTGCGCGCCTGGCGTTTGCCGCATCGGCGCCGCACCGCTTTGCCGACCGCTTCTTCGCATCGCTGGCCGGTGTCACCGACGAGAACGGCCGCTCGGCATTCTGGGAGGCGCTGGGGCGCAAATTCTTCCATATGGATTTTCTCGAAGTCGAACGTGTGATCGATGGCGCGCGCAACCGCTCGCTGATTGTCGAACTGATGCCGCATTACCCTGTCTATGTCCCGCTTCTGCCCGGTGAGGCGCAGGCCGTCATGGGCCAAGTGCATAGCGAGGGCGAATTGCCGTTCCGCATCCTGTCGGAAGAAGGCTTCGAGCCCGATGAATTCATCGACATCTTCGACGGCGGCCCGATCCTGCAGGCGCATCGCAACGGCTTGCGCGCCTTCTCGGCGGCGCAAAGCTGCCGCGTGGCAGCAGGGACGGCAGTCGCGGCGCAAGAGGGCGTGTCGAGCTACCTGGTGTCGAGCTCACGCGACGCGCATTTCCGTGCCGTGCTGGTGCAATCCGCGCCGCTGGACCAGCGCGACGGCATCGTCTTGCCCGAAGCCGCGCTGCGTGCGCTCGACGTCGTCGCGGGCGACCCCGTATCCTGCGTGAGATTGTGAGGCCGGCATGCTGGTAGTCCGTGCAATAGCAGAAAAAGACATCGACGGCTTGCTCGATCTGGCCGGCCGCGTCGGCGGCGGCATGACGACACTGAAGGCCGACCGCGGCATGCTGGGCAAGCGCGTCGAAGTGGCGTGCGCCTCGTTTGCCGAAAGCATCGCGCCCGAGCAGCGCGACTACATGTTCGTCATGGAAGACACGGCCACCGGTGCTTTGGCCGGCGTATGCGCCATCAAGGCCGCAGTGGGACTGGAAGAACCTTTCTACAACTACCGTATCGGCACCCTGGTCCATTCGAGCAAGGAGTTGGGCGTGTTCTCGCGCATGGATACGCTCTACCTCTCGAACGATTTGACCGGCTGCTCTGAGCTGTGTTCGCTGTTCCTTCATCCCGACTACCGTACCGGCCACAACGGCAAGCTCTTGTCGAAGAGCCGTCTGCTGTTCATTGCGCAATTCCACGAATTGTTCGCGCCCAAGCTGATTGCCGAAATGCGCGGCTATCTGCGCGACGACGGCAGCTCGCCGTTCTGGGACAGCCTGGGCCGGCACTTCTTCAAGATGGAATTCGAGCGCGCCGACGACTTGACCAGCCTGGGCAAGAAGTCCTTTATCGCCGAACTGATGCCGCGCCACCCGCTCTATATCGACTACCTGCCCAAGGAGGCGCGCGATGCGGTCGGCCTGGTGCACACGGCCACGGCACCGGCACGGCGTTTGCTGGAGCAGGAAGGCATGTATTACGAGGGCTATGTCGATATCTTCGACGCCGGTCCCGTGCTGCAGGCACGTATCCGCGAATTGCGTGCCGTGCGCGACAGCGAAGTGGTGCAGGTTGCCGCAGCCGGCGCAGAAAGGGGCGCGCCCATGCTGGTGGCCAATACCCGGCTGGCCGACTTCCGCGTGCTCGTGTGCGAGAACCCGAGGCAGGACGGCCATATTGAATTGAACGAAGACCAACGCAAGGCGCTGGGCTTGCCAGAGGGCGGGGCGGCGCGCATTCTCTCCTTGAACTCCCATGCATAGTCACTACTTGAACGGCCAATGGGCCGTGGGCACCGGCCCGCTTCTGGAAACTACCGATCCCGCCACCGGCAAGCCGCTATGGACCGGCGCCGCCGCCACGCCCGATGAAGTCGATGTCGCGTGCAAGGCGGCGCGGGCCGCTTTCCCGGCCTGGGCCGTGCGGCCGCTCGAAGAGCGCGTCGCCATCTGCCAGCGCTTCCGCGATCTGTTGAAGGCCAATAGCGAAGAACTGGCGCGCCTGATTTCGGAAGAAGTCGGCAAGCCCTGGTGGGAAGCGCGCACCGAAGTGACCTCGATGGCGAACAAGATCGATATCTCGCTGCAAGCCTACCAGGCACGCACCGGCGTCACGCAAGCGACGATCGCCGATGGCGAAGCCGTGTTGCGCCATCGTCCGCATGGCGTGTTCGGCGTGTTCGGTCCCTACAATTTCCCCGGCCATCTGCCCAATGGCCATATCGTGCCGGCGCTGATCGCGGGCAATACCCTGGTGTTCAAGCCTTCTGAATATGCGCCAAGAACAGCCATCCGCACGGTGCAATTGTGGGTCGCGGCCGGCTTGCCCGAGGGCGTGTTGAACCTCGTCAACGGCGGGCGCGACACCGGAGCGGCGCTGTCGCAGCATGCCGCCTTGGACGGCATCCTGTTCACCGGCAGCTATCACACCGGCGCGATCCTGCATCGTCAATTCGCCGGCCAGCCGGGCAAGATGCTGGCGCTCGAAATGGGTGGCAACAACGCGCTGGCAGTGTGGAGCGTGGCCGCCGCCAACCTTGACGCCGCCGTGCACCACACGGTATTTTCCGCTTTCGTCTCCGCCGGCCAGCGCTGCACCTGTGCGCGCCGCCTGATCGTGGCCGATACGCCGGCGGGGCAGGCTTTCCTTGACCGCCTGGTTGACGTCACGGGTAAGATACGAATCGGAAAACCGGGCGACGAACCGGCGCCGTTCATGGGACCGGTCGTGTCCAGCGGCATCGCCGACAAGCTGCTCGCCGCGCAGGCAGACCTCGTCGCCAAAGGCGGCAAGGCGCTGCTGTCGATGCGCAAGCTCGAAGAGGGCACCGGCTTGCTCACTGCGGGCATCCTCGACATGACAGGCGTGGCCGGCGTGCCGGACGAAGAATGGTTCGGCCCCCTGCTGCAAGTGATACGCGTACCTGACTTCGATGCCGCCATCGCCGCCGTCAACGCCACCGAATACGGCCTTGCCGCCGGCCTGCTGTCGGATGACGCTGCGCTGTGGCATAGATTCCAGTCGCTGGCGCGCGCCGGTATCGTCAACTGGAACCGCCCGACGACGGGGGCGGCTTCGACGGCGCCGTTCGGCGGCATAGGCAAGTCGGGCAATCACCGCCCGAGCGCCTACTATGCGGCCGACTATTGCGCCTACCCGGTCGCCTCGATCGAGAATGCGCAACTGGCCATGCCGAAAACCTTGTCGCCCGGATTGGAGTTCTGATTATGTCGGATGTACGCGAATACAATTTCGACGGCCTGGTCGGCCCTTCGCACAATTACGCCGGCCTCTCGTTCGGCAACGTGGCCTCGTTCAACAACGTCAAGAGCGTGTCGAACCCGAGGCAAGCCGCCTTGCAGGGCTTGGCCAAGATGCGTTCTTTGATGCAGCGCGGCTTCAAGCAGGGCTTGCTGCCGCCGCAATGCCGACCCAATTTCGGTTTGCTGCGCAGCGTGGGCTTTGCGGGCAGCGATGCCGACGTGATTGCGCACGCTTTCCGCGAAGCACCGGCCATTTTGTCCTGTGCCTATTCGGCTTCGCCGATGTGGACTGCCAACGCTGCGACAGTCAGCCCCTCCGCCGATACGAGCGATGGCAAGGTGCATCTGACGGTCGCCAATCTCAACAGCAAGCTGCACCGCTCCTACGAGCACGCGCAAACCGAGCGTGCGTTGCGCGGCATCTTCCACGATCCGCGTCACTTCGTCGTGCATGCGGCGCTGCCGCCCACACCGGCCTTCGGTGACGAAGGGGCGGCCAATCACGGACGCCTGTGCGCCGACCATGGCATGCGTGGCGTCGAATTATTCGTCTATGGCCGTGTGGAATTCGATGCGCAAGCCGCCGCGCCGCGCCGTTTTCCGGCACGCCAGACTCTCGAAGCCAGCCACGCCGTGGCGCGCCTGCACGGCCTGCACGAGGGCTGCGCCGTATTTGTGCAGCAGAATCCCGACGTGATCGACCAGGGTGTGTTCCACAATGACGTGATCTCGGTGGCCAACGGCAACGTGCTGTTCTATCACGAGATGGCTTTCATCGACGAAGCTGGCGCTCTGGAAGCGCTGCGTTCGGCCATGGCCTTGCAAGGCGCTGCGCTCAAGCCGGTACGCGTGCCGGCGGACCAGGTCAGCGTGGCCGACGCCGTGTCGAGCTACCTGTTCAACAGCCAGTTGCTGTCCAAGCCCGACGGCAAGATGGCCCTGGTGGTGCCGCAAGAATGCCAGGAAAACGCGGCCGTGGCGCGTTACCTGGAGCAAATGATCGCTTCTGGCGGCCCGATTGACGAATTGCTCAGTTTCGACCTGCGTCAAAGCATGCGCAACGGCGGCGGTCCCGCTTGCCTGCGCTTGCGCGTGGCGTTGACGCCACAGGAAGCGGCGGCGCTACACCCCGGCGTGATCCTGACCGAGGACTTGTCTGGCAAGCTGGTGGCCTGGGTGGAACGCCATTACCGCGACCAGCTGGCGCCGGCCGATCTGGCCGATCCCAAGTTGGCACTAGAAATCCAGGCTGCCATGGACGACTTGAGCGGTATCTTGGGTATGCCCGGCCTATACAAGTAAATAACCGACGGGAGAAGCATGATGGGGTGTAAAGCGCTGGCCGTTTTGGCCTCGGGTTTGGCCTTGTATCTGCTGGCCGCAGGCGCACAGGGGCGCACGCTGGAACAGATCAAGTCCGGAGGCAGCATCGTCGTCGCCACCGAAGGCGCCTATGCCCCCTTCAACTACTACAGCGGCGACAAGTTGACCGGTTTCGAAGTCGATCTGGCCGAGGCGATTGCATCCAGGATGGGCGTCAGGGTCGAGTGGAAGGCCGCGCCGTTCGATTCGCTCTTGCCCGGCTTGCGCCAGGATCGCTGGGACCTCGTCATGGCTTCGTTGGGCGTCACCGACGAACGCGCCAGGAGCGTCACCTTTACTGCGCCGCAATATTGCAGCGGCGGCGTGATCGTGGCGAAAGACCCGGCCATCTCGAATGCCGGCACGCTGGCCGGCAAGATCGTGGCCGCGCAATCGGGCACCACCTATCTGCAGAACCTGGAAAAGGTCCCCGGTGTGAGAG
>DASVYZ010000151.1:0-15571 GCA_036391935.1 Burkholderiaceae bacterium
CGCACTTCGATCTTGGACGGATGCACGTTGACGTCGACCAGGGCCGGGTCGAGGTCGAGCGCCAGCACGTAGGATGGGTAGCGGTCGCCATGCAGCACATCCTGGTAGGCCGCGCGCACGGCATGCGTCAAGAGCTTGTCGCGCACGAAGCGGCCGTTGACGTAGAAGTATTGCGCGTCGGCACGCGCCTTCGATGCCGTGGGCAAGCCGGCGAAGCCGTGCAGGCGCAGGGGGCCGGCCGCTTCGTCAAGGGCCAGGCGTGCATTGGCGAACTCTTCGCCCAGGATGCCGGCGCTGCGCTTGGCGAATTCGCTGGTCATCCAATGGTCGACGGTCTTGCCGTTATGCGTCAGCGAGAACGACACGTCGGGGCGCGACAGCGCAATGCGGCGCACCACCTCGGCACAATGGCCGAACTCGGTCTGTTCGGACTTGAGGAACTTGCGCCGTGCCGGCGTGTTGTAATACAAATCCTGCACGTCCACCGTGGTGCCCATGGCGCCGGCCGAAGGCGTGGGCGCCGCGCCGGGGCTGCCTGCGATTTCCCATGCGTGCCCGGCATCCGCCGTGCGCGAAGTCAGCGTCATGACGGAGACGGAGGCGATCGAGGCCAGCGCTTCGCCGCGGAATCCCAGCGTGGCCACGTTTTCCAGGTCGGTCAGCGAGGCGATCTTGGACGTGGCATGGCGCGCCAGCGCCAGGGGCATCTGCTCGGAGGGAATGCCGCGCCCGTTGTCGGTGATCGAAATGCGCTTGACGCCGCCTTGCTCGAGCCGCACCGTGATTTGCGTCGAACCGGCGTCGAGCGCGTTTTCGAGCAATTCCTTGACCACGGCGGAAGGGCGTTCGACCACTTCGCCGGCGGCGATTTGCGAAATCAGGTGGTCCGGCAGCGCCTGGATCGGGCGCGGGCCGGCATGGTTGGCGTGGGCTGCTGCGGTTTGGCTCATTCGAGCGATTATACCGCTTGTCTCCAACAGCTCTGGTGTATGATTGCGGCGCGAAAGGAAGCGCCGGGCGACGTTGCCCAGATGGGCGTATTCGGGAAAGACGATGAATTTTTTCGACCTGATCTTGCATGTCGATAAATACATGGGCGAGGTCATCCGCCAATATGGCTCGCTGATCTATTTGTTGATCGCCGCCATCGTGTTTTCCGAAACCGGCTTTGTCGTGCTGTTTTTTCTGCCCGGCGATACCCTGCTCTTCATCGGCGGCGCGTTCTGCGCCAGCGGCCAGATGCATGTCGGCCTGTTGATGCTGCTTTTGATCGCCGCGGCGGTCGCCGGCAACACGCTCAATTACTTCATCGGCCGCTTCATCGGGCACAAGGTATTTACGCACAATTATCGCTGGCTCAATCAGGATGCCTTGCGCAAGACCCACAAGTTCTATGAAAAATACGGCGGCATTACCGTGGTGCTGTCGCGCTTTTTGCCGGTGCTGCGCACCTTTGCACCTTTCGTGGCCGGCGTGTCGGAAATGACGTTGACCAAGTTTCAGGCTTACAACTTCGGCGGCGCGGCGCTGTGGGTGAGCTTGCTCGTTTCACTCGGTTATTTCTTCGGTAACATCCCGATCTTCCACGATCATTTGAATTCCATCGTCATGATTGGCGTCGGCGCGGCCCTGTTGCCCGTCGTGGTAGGCGCGCTGTGGCGCTTTGCGCGCAAGGCATTGCGCGGAAGCTAACGCGAACTGACTTCAAAAATGCCCTTCCTATGGCTGGGCTAAGTCGTCTTTGGCATGATAAGGCTCGCATTGCGTGCCCTTACGCGATGCGTTCGACCTGCCGTTTGGAGACCCGATGAATTCCACCGCCGAACATGCTCTGGCCAAGGTGCCGCAAGTTACCTTGGGTTTTTGGCTGATCAAAATTGCCGCTACGACTCTCGGCGAAACCGGGGGAGACATGGTCTCCATGTCCATGAACCTCGGCTATCTGCTCGGCACCCTGATCTTCGCCGTCATTTTTATCGCCTTCGTGATCGCCCAAACGAAGGCCGAAAAATTCCACCCTGTACTCTATTGGGCCACCATCATCGCCACCACCACGGTAGGCACGACCCTTGCCGATTTTGCCGACCGCTCGCTCGGTATCGGTTATGCCGGCGGTTCGACTCTGTTGCTGGCGCTGCTGGCCGTTTCGCTGTTCACATGGCATCGTGTCATGGGCTCGGTATCGATCGATACGGTGGCCACGCCGAAAGCGGAAGCGTTTTACTGGACCACGATCATGTTTTCCCAGACCCTGGGTACGGCCCTGGGCGACTGGACGGCCGATACCGAAGGCCTGGGCTATACCGGCGCCGCGATCTTGTTCGGCACGGCGCTGGCCCTGATCGCCGCGGCATATTACTGGACAAAAATTTCGCATGTCGCGCTGTTCTGGGCAGCCTTCATTCTCACGCGCCCGCTTGGCGCCGTTTTGGGTGACTTCTTCGATAAGCCGCATGCCAACGGCGGCCTGGAGTTGAGCCGCTATGTGGCGTCGGGCGTGCTGTTCGCCATGATTGCGATCCTCATGCTGGTATTTCCGCAACGCGCGGCAAGCAGGGCGCATTGACGCCCCCGCAGCTTCCTGCAGGCTCTAGAAGCGCAGTTGCAAGCCCAGATAGCTGAGGAAGTTGTTTTTCTCGGATAGCGTATTATGCAAGTCGCGCCCCGCCGAGACCAAGAGCGTGACGTTCTCCGACAAATCCCGGCGCGTTCCGACGTTGGCGATCAATTCCTGCTGCGCGGAATTCACGGCCCTCTCCTCATGCAATTCGGCCATGACTTCGAAGCCCGTTTTCACTTCATGCGTGAATACCAGGCCGGCAATCCAGCTGTCGCCCTGACCTGCGGGCCGTACCCAGCGACCTACTTCGAGGTTGATGTCGCCGCCGTCGAATCCATGGACGAATTCGAGCGGCAGCAGGGTGGCCGCGCCCGGCGCGGCCAGACCGCGATGCGCCGCCGAAGGCGAGGGCGCAAACTGCAGTTGCGGATAGGTGGAAATCTGCCAGCCGTCTTCGCCCGCATCATAGAAACGCCATCTGACGCCGAACAAGCCGTTGCCCAGGCCGCTTTGCGTGCCGGATGGATCGTTTTGGCGGATCAGGGGCATCTCCAGCTTGAGCTGGGTCCGCTCCCCGATGCCGTAGTTGAGGTCGATCAGCGGCAACTGATAAGTGTCGGCGGAAGCGGTACGAAACGAGAGCGTGGCGAGATTGATTTCCCAATGTCCATCCCCCGGCGTGCCCGCGTCGTCGGTGAACATGGGTGGGCCGCCCGAGGCCCAGGCAGCCGAACCGTGCAGCAGCGCGGCGGCCAGCGCCGCGCGCGCCCACTTTCCCGTCATTGGCGCTCCAGCACCAGGATGCGGAAGGTGCCGGCGATGCCTTGGCGCCGTTCACCGGCCTGGGCCGGCTTGTAGTCGGCAACGGGCAGGTACAGCTTGTGCGCGGCGGGGTCGGCTGCAATGGTGCGTGCGCCGGGGGCCGTGGGTATCGTGGCCTGTGCCTGGAACTTGCCCGACGCATCTTCGCCCACGACGGTGATGGTGCCGTCGGCGCCGTTGGCGGAGAACGCCTGGCCGTCGAGCCAGACCGCGCCGTCCGGGCCGGCGCCGATGGCGACCTGCGCCAGGCGCTTGCCGTCGCTGCCGCTGACGATCATCATTTTGTTGTCGCATACCGAGTACACGCGCTCCTGGCTATCCATGGCGAGGCCGCTCGGCCCGTCGCAGGGTTTGAGACTGTTGCGGCGCTCGATCTTCAGCGCGACCGGGTCGAGCACGGCCAGCTCGCCGGTGTCTTCCACGTTGAGGTAGACCTTGCCGTTGCCGCCTGCCTGGGCATATTCGGGCCTGCCGCCGATGGCAACCGTGCCGGCGACGACGCCGGATTTGGCATCGATCACGGTCGCATCCTTGGAGCGGCCGTTGAAGGTGATGACGCGGTTGCCCGCTGCGGCGTACACGATCGCGTCCGGCCCGGTGCCGACCTTGATCGTGTTGCGCGTCTTCAAGGTCGCCAGATCGAACACGGTGACGCTATTGCTCTTGCCGTTGCTCGTGAAGCCCAGGCCGAGATCGCTCGCGACGGCAATGCCATGCACGCCTTCCGTGCCGGCAATGGTGCCGATCACTTTTTCGCTTTGCAGATCTATCACTTCGGTTTGCGTGCCATGCGAAACGTAGAGCCGGTGCGCGGCACTGTCGAGCGTGACATAGTCCCAGCGCGCCTCGCCGCCGACAGCGATGCTGTGCGTGACTTGGTAGCTCGATGCGGCGGCCGGTGCGGCGGTCAGGGACAGGGCCAGCAGGGCCGCGAGTGCGTTTTTCATGAGTAGGCTTTTCTACGAGTGGGTGGCCAGCGGCAGCCAGACACGCACCAGCGTGCCGCCGCCATGGGCGCCGGAGATGGAAACCTTGCCGGCCAGCTTGCCGACGATATTCTTGACGATGGACAGCCCCAGGCCCGAACCGCTTTCACCGGTTCCCGTGATGCGGTAGAACGGGTCGAACACCTTGGCGCGTTCCGCGTCCGGAATACCGGGGCCGTTGTCGCTGACTTCGATCACGGCCCAGGATGCATCCAGCGACAGGCCGACGTCGACCTTGCTGCCCGGTGCGCAATAGCGGACGGCATTGTCGGCCAGGTTGCGCAGCACGGTGGCCAGTTCCACCGGATCGCCCCTGACCTTGAGCTCGCAGACTTGCGCCACGCCGAGGTCAATGTTCTTCGCCTCGGCCAACGGCAGGATTTCCTCGAACACTTCGCGCACCACGGCTTGCAGATCGATGTCGTGCGGTTCGGCGCGGGGCGCAAGCTGGGTGCGCGCCATCAGCAGCAACTGGCTGACCAGTGCGCGGGCGCGCAGCAGGCCTGCCTGCATCGCCTCAAGCCGGCTGCGGGTCTCCGGGGGCAGGTCGTGGATGGCCAGGTTTTCCGCCTGCAGCGAGAGTGCGGTCAAGGGCGAACGAAGTTCATGCGCGGCGTCGGCGACGAAGCGGCGCTGCTGTTCCATGGCCGCGCCGAGGCGCGCGAGCATCTGGTTGATCGATTTGACGAAGGGCGCGATTTCGCTGGGCAAGCCGCGCTCGTCGAGCGGAACCAGATCGTTCGGGTTGCGTCCGTCGATTTCGGCGGCCAGTTTGATCATCGGCGCCAGCATGACGCGCAGCAGGATCATGATGGCGGCCACGGTGATCGGGATCAGGATGATCAAGGGCATAACGGTGCGCCATGCGGCGTGGCGCGCAATCTCGTTGCGCAGCGATTCGCGCTGGGCCACGGCCAGGCGCTTGCCGTCCTTGAGCGCGGTGACGAAGACGCGCCATGTCTTGGCGCCGGGAATCCTGTACGACTGCATGCCGGGCGGCAGGTCTTGCGGAAACGCCACATCGGCTCCGGTGCTGTGCGCGTCGGCGGCCGGTCGGCCGCCGAGAATCTGGATCGCGATATGCGCTTCCTTGTCCACGATGCCGACCCGCACGATGGGATCGGTCTGCTCCAGGTCGATGCGCTTGGCGTCGATCATGGCGGAAATTTCGCGCAACTGGTCGTCCTGCAGTTCGTAGGCGTCGTGGAAGGCCGATTGATAGCCTATGGTGCCGCCGATGGCCGTCGCGATGGCGATGATCAGCGACAGCGAGAGCGCGAGGCGGAATTGCAGCGAATCCGTGAGCAACTTCGTCATTGGCTTTTGCTCACCATCCATCCCAGCCCCCTGACGTTCTTGATCGCATCGGCGCCGAGTTTCTTGCGCAAGCCATGGATGATAAATTCAACCGCGTTGCTTTCGACTTCATGGTGCCAGCCGTAGATGCGGTCTTCCAGGTCCTGGCGCGACAGGATCGCGCCCGGCCGTATCAGCAAGGCTTCGATCAGGGCGAACTCGCGGCTGGACAGGCGCATGCTCCTGCCTTCGACGCTGATCTCGCGCGTGTTCAAGTCGAGCGACAGGGTGCCGTTATCCAACTTCGAGGCGGCATGGCCGTTGCGCCGGCGCACCACGGCGCGCATGCGCGCCAGCAGCTCGGTCATGTCGAAGGGTTTCAACAGGTAATCGTCGGCGCCGAGATCGAGCCCCATGACGCGGCTCTCAAGCGCGTCGCGCGCCGAAACCACCAGGACCGGGGTGGCGTTGCCGCTGCCGCGCAGCTTGCGCAACACGTCGATGCCGTCGCATCCGGGCAGACCGAGATCGAGCAGCAGGGCATCGTAGTGCTGGGTTTGCGCCGCCGTGAGAGCGGAGACGCCGTCATGCGTCCAGTCGACGCTGTGGCCGGCATTGCGCAAGGCGTATTCCATGGCGTTGCCGATCATCTTGTCGTCTTCTACGAGTAACACTTTCATATTCGTGCAATGGCCCTGCGTGAAATTTATCCGATATATCTGCGCAGGTCCGCCGGCAAGGATAGATAGGCGGGCAAATCCATGCGCTTGCAATTTTAGGGCGGGATTCTTAGCTGAAAATTAGATTTTAAAGATTTCATGGAATGGAAATATACCGTTGCGGCACGGTCACAAGCGAGCAAATTTTTTTTCAGGACACCACCTGTCAGCTCTGACAGGCTGTGTCATAGAGGAATCTCGCCAAACAACGTCCAGTCTGCCGGGCTTTGTCATCGCGCCGAAATATTTTTGTCATGGGATTGACATATACGCTCCCTAGGATACCGGCTTTTTCCAACCCGGAGCCCTAGATGAAAGCGTTAGTGAAAAAGCCCGTAACCAGGAACGTCCTGCGAGCATTGTCAGCCGTGTGCATGGCATCGTCGATTTTTGCGCCTAACTTCGCGCAAGCGCAGCAAGCAACCGATCTCGGCACGGTCAGCGGCACGGGCAACGGCGCCAGTGCGCCGGTGCCGGCGGCAGCCAAGGTCGCCGTTTCACAAGGTTCGCTCGACGCGCGTTCGGCGCAGTCGATCGTCAGTGACGACTATGTGCGCAATTTCACCACGCCCGAGGCCGATTTCAGCCAGGTGTTCGAGATCACCCCGGGCGCCTTCTCTTTCAGCCCGAACGGCGTGGGCAACGGCAATGCCTCTACGACCGTGCGCGGCTTGAACGACAGCCAATATCTGATCACCTATGACGGCATCCCGTTCAACGACACCAACGGCGTAAGCCATCACTCCTACGTATTTTTCCCCGGCATGGCCATCGGCGGCGCCGTGATCGACCGCAGCCCAGGTTCGGCCGCCACCATCGGCCAGGCTACCTTTGGCGGCTCGCTGAACCTGCAGTCGCGTAACCTCGAACCGAATCAGCGTTTCTCGCTGACGGGCTCCTATGGCTCCTGGGACACCAGGCTAGGCATCGCCGAATACGAGAGCGGCCAGATCGGTTCGGAAGGCCGTTCCAATCTGCTGGTCAACGTTCAGCAAATGAACTCGAACGGCTACGAGACGTTCGACTCGCAAGACCGCCAGGCGCTTTCGCTCAAGTATCAATACATTGTGTCGCCGTCGACCGTGGTGACTTTCGTCGAGTCTTACATGGACGTGCGCAACAGCCAGCTCGACTCCGGTGCCCCGACGCGTGCGCAGATCGCCCTGTACGGCGACAACTACCTGAACGACAACAATCCGGCCGACTCGAACTTCTGGGGCTACAACAAGTACAACGTGCAGACCAATTTCCAGTACGTCGGCGTCAAGTCAGACCTGGGAAGCGGTTGGGTCTTGGACGACAAGCTGTACAACTACGGCTATATCAACCATCAAAACATCGGCGGTGCGCCGGTGGTTGCCACGGCTGCCACGACCGTCAAGGCGGAAGATACGGGGGTCGACAAGCTCAATGAATACCATACCACCGGCAACCTGCTGCGCTTGACGGATGCCACTTCCATGGGCGTATTGCGCACCGGTCTCTGGACCGAGTACGCCAATAGCAACCGCCACCAGTATTATTCGGACGAACTGACGGGCTGGTCCGACGCGCAAGCGCCGAAATTCAGCGAAACCTATCAGACCACGACGATCCAGCCCTATGCCGAGTTTGAATTCAAGGTCAACGACGACTTCAAGATCACGCCCGGCCTGAAATATGCGGACTATCGCCAGCAATACAACCATCTGCAAGACTTGAAGAAGGTCGGCCCCTTGGGCGGCACGATCAACAAGAATAACGATTCGATCACGGGCGGCTTGCCCAGCGTCGACAATTCGGTTTCCTACAGCGACTGGCTGCCCTCGATCGACGCGCATTACATGCTGCAAAAGAACTGGGCCGCGTACGCCCAGTACGCCGAAGGCGACCTGATTCCGCCGACTTCGGTATTCGACGTGCCCTTCGCCAAGGTCGCGACGCCGCCCAAGGTGCAGAAGTCGAACACGATCCAGGTCGGCACCGATTACAAGTCCGATCAGTTTGCCTTCGACGCCAACGTCTATCACGTGAAGCTCGACAACAGCTATACCTGCAACACCGATCCGAACGACCCGACGACGCAGATCTGTATCGCCAGCGGCAGCGAAATCACGCAAGGTATCGAAGTTGAGGGCACCTACCTGGTCGGCGGCGGCTTCTCCATCTATGCCAACGGCACGCTGGGCACGACGAAGTACCAGGGCGGTACGCTGGACGGCACCTGGGTCGCCGGCGCACCGGGCAACACCGAAACGCTGGGCTTGCTTTACAAGGATGGCCCCTGGAATTCGGCGCTCTATACCAAGCGCATCGGCAAGGTTTACAACGACGGTCTGAATCCCGGCGACGGCGCTTACGTGATCGATCCTGTGACCCTGACCAATCTGTTCGTCAACTACAGTTTCAAGATTCCGGGCAATTTCGCCAAGCAGGGCAAGGTGCAGTTCGCCGTGAACAACCTGTTCGATAGCCATGCGATCACCGGCATTTCGGGCAACAAGTCGAGCAACCCGGCGTTGAACACGGGCGCCAATGCCTATGTTCCGGCCGCCGACCTGATTTCCGAATTGCCTGGCCGCAGCGCAACCTTGACCGTGACTTTGGATTTCTAGGCTTTATTTTTGTCGAACCCACGGGGGAACTTCGGTTCCCCCATTTGAATTTTTGGAGCATCATGGATATCTCTCATCTTCTCGAACTGGCGAACGATTCCGGCGGTACGCTTTACTTCATGCTGGTGCTGCTCCTGGTGGCGCTGACTGTCATCATCGAGCGCACGCGCTATCTTTCCTTCATGGAGAAGGGTGGCGCTTCCCTGATCGCCATGCTCAAGAAGGATGGCCGCAACGAGGATTTCGATCTCAAGGGCAAGCTGGCGCAACTGCCGCACGCGCGCCTGTTCGACGTGCTGCACAACGAACCGGCCAGCGTCAACCGCGACACCTTCGACGGCCACCTCGAAGAAGCGATCATGCACGAGGTGCCCGTGCTCGACCGCTCGCTGTGGATTCTCGACACCGTCATCACGCTGGCTCCGCTGCTGGGCCTGTTCGGCACCATCATCGGCATGTTCAATGCGTTCCACGTGCTGGGCGACGTGCAGAACGGCGCGGCCCAGGTCACGGGCGGCATTGCCGAAGCCTTGATCGCCACCGCATCGGGCTTGCTGATCGCCATCGTCGGCCTGGTGTTTTTCAATGCTTTGCATACGCGTGTGCGCACTGTGCTGCACCAGATGGAAACGATCAAGGTCATGCTGGTCAACCGGCACGACCGCATGCACAGCAGTCATGGCGGCAATGGCGACGGCCGTGGCGCGGTGGAGCTTGTGCGCAATTCCGCGAGGGCGTAAGCATGCGTTACCTGGAAACAAAAAAGGCGCGCATCGAAATCATTCCGATGATCGACATCATGCTGTTCCTGCTGGTGTTTTTCGCCATGCTGACCTTGCGCATGATTCCGACTTCGGGCCACGTCACCAAGCTGCCGGCCAGTTCGACCGCGGCTACGATTCCACCGCCCAAGCTGCTTGTCGAAATCGGCAACGACGGCTCGGTGCTGGTGGAAAACCAGGTGCTCACGACGCGGCAATTGACCGAGATGCTGCAGCGGCGCGGCGGCGCCAGGCTCGCTGTCACCGTGGCCGGCAACGACACGGCTTCGCTGCAGCAGGTGATGAGCGTGATCGATGCCATCAAGGCCGGCGGTGCGACCGAGATCGCGCTCGCCACGCGCAACCGGAAGTAGGGCGGGACGATGGCAGATACCAAGCGCCCATCCACACGGGGGCATGCGCTGCAGGCGTTCGGCATGGCGGCCTTGATCGAGGGCGGCATCGTCGCCGTTGCCGCGGTGCTGCTGGCCGGTGCCTTGTCGCACAAGCCGGCTCCCGAACCGGTGGCGATCACGCTGGCAGATGACCCGCTGCCGGAAAAGAAGGAAGAGCCCAAGCCCGAACCGCCGTTGCCGGTTCCGCGGCCCAAGCTGAAGACGCCGGTCAAGCCGGCCGAGCGCAAGGCGCAGCCGGTACCGGAGCCGGAGGCACCGCCGCTGGCGCAAACGCCGTCGCCCGTTGCCGCCACACCGAATGCGTTCTCCGAGCCGGTGCCGGTTCCTCCGCCGCCACCGGCGCTACCCGCGACCGGCCATCCCGATCTGCAGGCAACTTACGACGCCAAGGTCAAGGGCGCGGTCAGCGCCTGGCACAATGCGCATTATCCGCCGGCCGCGTCGACCATGCATTTCGCGGGCAAGACGCAAGTCGAGTTTCACCTGCGCGACGGTGTCGTCAGCGGTGCGCGCGTCTTGACGACATGCGGCGTCGGCTTGTTCGACCAGTCTTCTCTGGCTGCGGTGCAGGGGGCAAGCTACCCCGATGCTCCGGCGGAATTGCGCGGACATGATAATCTGTACCAAATCTGGGTCGAATACCGCAACTAGGCTCGCCCATTTCACACCGAGAGGATCAAGATGTTCCCAATGCATATCTTGCGCCGGAGCTTGCTCTGCGCATCGGCCACCGCTATGCTGGGCGCCTGCGCCGGCAACAGGGCGCCCATTGAAGACCGTCCCGGCCACGACAGCATGTTCATTGTGCTGGGCGAGGGCGGGACGCCGGTGGCGCGTGTGATCACACGTGCCGCAGTCTGCCCCGATATACGCATAGACGGCGCCGATTTCACGATGAATCTGCGCGCCCGTGCCGATACGCTGCCGCTGCGCGCGACGAAATCCGCGCCGGAAGACAGCAAGCCCTCGGCCTTCCCCGTGTTGACCTGCGAAAAGGTCGTCCCGCCAGGCTCGAAGAACGTCATGATCGAGGGCAACATGCTGCCCTTGCTGCCGGCCACGGTCAACCGCATCGTCGTGATCGGCGATACCGGTTGCCGCATCAAGAAGGCCGACAACGCGGCCCAAGCGTGCAATGATGCCGCGAAATATCCGTTTGCGGCCGTGGCGGCGCATGCGGCAGCCTGGAAACCCGATCTCGTGGTGCACGTGGGCGACTATCTGTATCGCGAAAATGCCTGCCCCGAAGGCAATCCCGGCTGCGCCGGCAGCCCCTGGGGCTACGGTTGGGACGCCTGGCGCGCCGACTTTTTCCGCCCTGGCGAGTCCTTGCTCCGCGCCGCCCCCTGGGTCATGGTGCGCGGCAACCACGAATCCTGCGCGCGCGGCGGACAGGGCTGGTGGCGCCTGATGGACCCGCGCCCGCTGCTGCCGGGCCGCGATTGCGTCGTTGCCGCCAACGACGATAACGGCGACTATAGCGATCCCTACGCCGTGCCGCTCGGCTCGGGCGCGCAAATCATCGTCTTCGACAGCTCGAATACCTCGGGCGGCGCGATCAAGCCCGGCGACTTGCGCGAGATCAAATACGCCGACATGTACCGCAAGATCGATCTGCTGTCGCAGCAAGCCAGCTACAACATCGCGGCCGATCACCATCCCATCTTCGGCTTCGCCGCCAAGGCCGGCGGCAAGCTCGCGCCCGGCAATGGCGGCCTGCAATCGGTGTGGGGCCAACAGAATCCGGACTTCGCGCCGCCGCGCATCGACATGATGTTGTCGGGCCACGTGCACGTCTGGGAGCAGGCGAGTTTCGCCGGCCGGCAGCCCAGCCAGTTCATTGCCGGCTTTTCCGGTACACAGGAAGACACGGTGCCGCTGCCGGAACAATTGCCGCAAGGCGAAAGCCCGGCCCCGGGCGCCATCGTCGAGCATTTCTCGTCCTGGGTCGGCGGTTTCGGCTTCATGACCATGGAGCGCCGGGGCAAGGATCGCTGGGATGTGAAAGTCTGGAACGTGGCGGGCCAGCAAGTCAATGCTTGCCGCGTCGAAGGCAGGAAGTCGGTTTGCGACAAGGCGCAGGTGCCGCCTGATAAATCGTAGCCGTTTGTTGCTGGCTCTGCAGGCTGCGCCGGGCCCCGCCAGGCTTCCCCTGCGCTGCGCCCGGCACCTACCTGACCTCGCTTAAAACTCTTCCCAATCGTCGTGGCTTGCCGCCGGCTTCACAGCCGGTGGCGGCGCGACCCTGGACGGCAGTTTCTTCGCCGCGGGACGGGCGGCCAATGCCGGTGCTGCGGCAGCGGGACGTTTGGGCGGCAAGGTACGCGGCAGCGCGCCCGCATCGAGCTTGAATACCGACACCACCATCGAAAGATTTCCCGCCTGATCCTGCATGCTCTGCGCAGCAGCGGCGGCCTGTTCGACCAGGGCAGCGTTCTGTTGCGTCACTTCGTCCATCTGCGTAATGGCGCGATTGACTTGCTCGATGCCGGAACTCTGCTCCTGGCTGGCTGCGCTGATCTCGTTCATGATGTCGGCAACATGTTGCACCGAGGTGACGATTTCGTTCATGGTCGCGCCGGCCTCGTCGACCTGCCTGCTGCCGGCTTCGACCTTTTCCACGGAATCGCCGATCAGAGCCTTGATTTCCTTGGCTGCTGCCGCACTGCGCTGCGCCAGCGTGCGCACTTCGGCCGCGACCACGGCGAAACCGCGTCCCTGCTCGCCGGCGCGCGCCGCTTCCACGGCGGCATTCAAGGCGAGGATATTGGTCTGGAACGCAATGCCGTCGATCACGCCGATGATGTCGACGATCTTGCGCGAGCTTTCCTTGATAGAACCCATGGTCTCGACCACATTGCCGACCACCGTGCCGCCGCGCATCGCGTGTTCCGAAGCCGATACCACGAGCTGGTTGGCCTGGCGCGCGTTTTCCGCGTTCTGCCGTACCGTCGATGTCAGTTCCTCCATGGTCGAAGCGGTTTCCTCGAGCGAACTGGCTTGCGTTTCGGTGCGCTGCGACAAGTCGAGGTTGCCGGTGGCGATTTCGTTCGAGGCGGTCGAGATCGTTTCGGTGCCGCTGCGCACCTCGCCGACGATGCGCACCAGGCTTTCGCTCATGTCCTTCAATGCCTGCAGCAGCTTGCCGGTTTCGTCGGACGATTCGACCACGATATGCTGGGTCAAGTCGCCCAGCGCCACCTTCTGCGCTACCGATACCGCCTCGTCTATCGGGCCGGAAATGGCGCGGATCAGCCAGGCGCCGACCACGATGCCCATCAGGGCGCCGAAGATCACCAGCGCGCTCGATACATAGAAGAAATTGTTGTATTGCCCCTGCGATTTCTCATACTCGTCCTTGGCCACGCTCAATTGCAGTTTGATCAAATCCGAGAGACCCGCTTGCAGCAGCGGGGTCAGCTCGAGCATGGGGCCGTTGACGATGTCTGCGGCGGTCTTCGTGTCTTGCGCGCGCATGGCCGCCACGACGGGCCTCATGACGTGGTCTGCGTAATTCTTGCGCATCTCGCCGAATTTCTCCGCCTGCTTCTTTTCTTCCGGCGTGAGATGGGCCGCCAGGTATTCATCCCAGGTCTTGCCGATCACGGCCAGCCCATTGTCGATCTGGTCCATCCGGGCGCCGACCTTGGCCGGGTCGCCCGAGATCGATTGCGCCGCCAGGTATTGGTTGAGCAGGATGGCGCGTGCCACGGTGTCCAACTGGCCGAGTGCGACGACGCGGTCCTGGTACACCGTCTTGAGTGAGGCATTGACGTTGGAAAGGCTTGTCAGGCCGCCTATGCCTATGGCCAGCATCAGCAGGGAAAGCAAGCCGATGACGAAAATCAGGCGCGATTTGATGGTGAGATTTCTCAACATGGCGATGCTCTCCCCCTGGCGGAGTTCATAACAGGCTCTTAGCTTACGCTATCGACCAAGCCCATCTCCGGGCTGGTCATCAGCTTGTCGATATCGATCAGGATCAGCAGCCGCTCTTCGAGCGTGCCGAGACCCGTCATGTATTCCGAATTGAAGGCCGTGCCCATGTCGGGCGCAGGCTTGATTTGTTCGGCCGCGAGCGCGATCACGTCCGAGACGCTGTCGACCACCATGCCGGCAATGCGTCCGCCGATGTTGAGAACGACGACGACCGTAAGCTGGTTATAGGTCGGTTCGCCCAAGCGGAACTTGATGCGCATGTCGACCACGGGCACGATGGCGCCGCGCAGGTTGATCACGCCCTTGACGAAATCGGGTGCATTGGCGATGCGCGTCGGTATTTCGTAGCCGCGCAATTCCTGCACCTTGAGAATATTGATGCCGTATTCTTCCTTGCCCAGCTTGAAGGCCAGGAACTCGTTGTTGGCGGCGCCGGTGCCGGCTTCGGCATTGCTCTGCATCATGGCATTTTCCTTCGGGAGAATACATGTGCCTGCGCGGACGGACGACATATCGGTTCATTTCAAATCCGCAACAAAAGAGTAGCAGAGACTCGCCGTTTGCGCGATGCATACCGTGGCATTTTTATGCCGTATGGAAGCGCACGCAACACTTTGGGCGCCGGAGGGGCAAAGGCAAAGGCGAGAAAACGCAAAATTCACTTTTGCCGCACTGAAACCGAAAGAAGTTCAGGTCAGGCGGTTCTTTGCCAAGGGCGGATTCTTGGCGAAGTATTTCTTGATGCCTTTCAACACCGCATCCGCCATCTGGTCCTGATAGGTATCGTCGGTCAGCTTTTCTTCTTCTTCCGGGTTCGAGATGAAGGCCGTTTCGATCAGGATGCTGGGAATGTCGGGCGCCTTCAAGACGGCGAAACCGGCTTGTTCCACCGCCCCCTTGTGCAGCTTGTTGATGCCGCCGATTTCGCCCAGCACGTCCTTGGCCAGCTTCATGCTGTCGTTGATCTGCGCTGTGGTGGAAAGATCGAGCAGCACGCCCGCCAGTTGCGCATCGTGCGATTTGATGTTGACGCCCCCGATCAGGTCGGCCGCATTTTCCTTGTTGGCCAGCCAGCGCGCCGTGGTCGAGGAGGCGCCTTTTTCCGATAGCGCGAATACCGAAGAGCCGCGCGCGGTCGGCTCGATGAAGCCGTCGGCGTGGATCGAGACGAACAGATCGGCCTGCACCTTGCGCGCCTTTTGCACGCGCACCGGCAGCGGCACGAAGAAATCGGCATCGCGTGTCAGCATCACGCGCATGTTGGGCTGGTCTTCGATCTTGGCCTTGATGCGCTTGGCGATTTCCAGCACCACATCCTTTTCGCGGTTGCCGCCGTGACCGATGGCGCCCGGGTCTTCGCCGCCATGGCCGGGGTCGAGCGCGATGGTGATCATGCGCGTGACCTGTTGCGGCTTCTCCGTTTCCGTTCCGGGCAGGTTGCGCCTGGATGCCTGCGCCGCGGGTTGCGGCTTGTCGTC
>DASVYZ010000152.1:0-6223 GCA_036391935.1 Burkholderiaceae bacterium
CGTGGGCGTCGGCGTGGGCGTCGGCGTGGGCGTGGGCGTGGGCGTCGGCGTGCCCGAGGTGCAGGCGCCATTCGAAGTCCAGGGTTGACCGCTGCCCGATCCGCCATTATTGGTCGAGGGATTGTTGCCTTGGGTCCACCAGTTGGCCGTGTAATTCACGCTGTTGTAGCTGACCTTGGCGCCGCCGTTGTAGGCCGTGGAGGAAACCCAGGCCGCGTTACAGGCGGGCAAGGTGGCTTTGACGCTACGCGTCATCACCTTTTGCTGCGCATCGAGCGAATCGGACGAACCGCCGCCGCAACCGGCGAGCATGCCGCCAACCATACCGAGCACCAGGGTGCTTGCAATCTTTGTCTTCATTTTTGCCTCTCCTCGAAGGTTTGAATCGTTGTTGGAACCGGGCAGGCAGAAAGGAAACAGTGCAAACGAGAGCATGCGCATCTCGATTCTCCCTTTTGGGTCCATCCGGCTCCAAGCTTGCTTTTTTATTTGCTTGTGCAGTTTTTGCTACTGCCGGGATGCAGAATGGATTTCGGGCAATAGGGCGTCAAGTGGTTTTATCAAATCGTCTTGAATTCGATACCACTTGAAGGCGGTTGGGTTTGGGTATGGTGCGGCATGCCGCCGCAATTGGCGTAGCATGAGATGCGGAAAATTACGGTTTCTCCTAGTTGTGGAATGAGGAAAATCGCCTCGCGACGAGGAAATTTTTGCGTCGCGAAAATTGATCGGCCCGCACTCGGCCGGCTTGGCAAGTGGTATGCTGCAGATGCAAGTCCACTTTTGCCAAGTGCTCCTCTGGTATTTAAGCGGTATTGCGCGATTTGGCCTGGTTTTGGTTCGGTTTTGTCACGGAAATGGGCAGTACCGATTCGCCGCCGTTAAAAACCGTCCGGCGCGCAAGCCTTGGCCGAAAGCGTAGAATGCGGGTTTTCATTTTCGCGTCCATGCACCGTATGCAGATGCCGTCCTGCCGCACCGGGGAGAGTGAATGAAGGCCCTGGTGTTTTCCTTCGGCCGCGCGCTCGCCTCGCAATTTCATCCGCGCATGATGCTGATGACGCTGGCGCCTTTCCTGGTTGCGCTTGCGTTCTGGAGCGTGGTGCTGTGGCAAACCCTGCAGCCCCTGTATGACGCGCTCCAGCGCTTTTTCGTCGAAAACGATGTCTATGCCGTCAGCGCCAAATGGCTGGCTTTTTTCGGCTTGGCCGCCTTGAAGGTATTCGTGGTGCCGTTGATTGCCATGTGGCTGCTGTTGCCGCTGATGGTGGCGACCTCGCTGGTCTTCGTCAGTTTTCTGGCCACGCCGGCGGTAGTGCGCCATGTGGGGCGGCGCCACCATGCGGACCTGGAGCGGCGCCAGGGCGGCGATGCGATCAATCTGCTGTGGATCACGCTTACCTCCTTCCTCCTGTTCATCCTGTTTTGGTTGATCACGCTGCCCTTGTGCGCGCTGCCCGTGATCGGCTTCGCCGTGCAGCCGCTGCTTTGGGGTTGGCTGACTTGCCGCGTGCTGGCATCGGAAGTGTTCGGCACCTATGCCGATGGCGAAGAGCGCGCCTTGCTGATGCGGCGCCATCGCTGGCCCTTGCTGCTTATCGGCACGCTGACCGGCGTGCTCGGCATGGCGCCCTCGGCCCTGTGGATGGGCAGCCCGATTGCCATGGCGGTGCTGGGGCCGATACTGGCCGGCATATCGCTCTGGCTGTACGTGCTGGTGTTTACCTTTTCCGGGCTCTGGTTCACGCATTATTGCCTGGCCGCGCTGGAAGCGCACCGCCACAGCCGCAGCATGGAGACCGAAGTGGCGCTGGAAGAGGCCGCATTGTCCTGAACTTAACCCGAACGCGCGAGTCCGCTTGCGGTCAAATCCCCCGGGACTTGCTATGATGCTGTTTTAGCCAAGATAGTCTGATGCTTAATACCTTGTTCAAGAAAAATACCGACTCTTCCGCCACCATGCAAAACGAGCAGCCTGCCGACGTCCCCTCCCGCGACAAGGAACTGGCCCTGCAGCAGGCCAACGCGCTTTCCGGCGAGGAAGGCGCGGCGGCGGAATTCATCCTGCAATCGCAGTTCGCCGACGCGCGCCTGATTGCCGCGCAGCACCTGCAATCCAAGGAGGTGCTGGAACGCGTATTGCCGGCCATGCGCAACGCCGACCGGCGCGTCGCCAAACTGATCCAGGGCAAGCTCGATGCGCTGATGGCCGAACAGCAGGGGCGCGAGCAGGCGCAGCTATGTGTCGCCCGCGCCGAGAAGCTCGCCGCCGAGCAGCAATTGCTGCCCAACCAGGTGGTCGATCTCGATCATGCCTGGGCGCTGGTCAAGAACCCGCCGCAAGAATTGCAGGCTGCCTATGACACGGTACGCGCCAGGCTGGCCGCGCGCCTGGCGCGCCAGGCCGATCTGCAGCACGAGGTGCTGGTGCGCACCATGCATTTGCGCGAGCTGGCGCACAGCGCCAGCGCGATGGAGGCGGCGGAACTGACGGCCCTGCTCGACCGCACCGAACGCGAAGTGGCAGAATTTTTTGCCGAGGAAGAAGCGGCAGCCTTGCCGCGTCACTTGTTGACCGATTTCACCGCCCTGCATGCGCAATGCAAGGCCGTGGTTGCCACGCTGGACCAGGCCAAGGAAGCGCTGGAGGCGCGCGCAGCCTTGTTGCGCCAATGGGAAGCGGGCCATGACCTCAAGCCGGAGGCGCTCAAGGCGCAATGGGCTGCCGCGCCGGCGATTGCGCTGGACGGCCAGGGGCAGGCGCTGCAGCAGCGTTTCGATGCCTTGCTGGCCGGTCTCGCGGAAGCACAAGAAACCGTCAAGCAGGAAGCACGCGCCGCGCGCGAAAGCATCGGTGAAATCCTGACTGCGTTGGAGAAAGCCGTGCAGGAAGGCGTGGTGCGCACGGCTAGCGAGCTGGAAAAGCAGGCGCATGCGCACGAGGCGCGCAAGCTGCCGATCAGTTCCGGTGATGCGGCGCGCCTGACGCGCTTGCGCGGCGAATTGCGCAAGCTGCAAGGCTGGGCCAAATGGGGCGGTAATATCTCGCGCGAGGAATTGCTCAAAGCCGCCGAAGAGATGCCGGGCAAGAACCGGCCGGTCACCGAGCTGGCGAAAAAAATCGGCGACCTGCGCGAGCGCTGGAAGGCGCTTGACCAGTCGGCCGGCCCTTCGAGCAAGGAATTGTGGGACCGCTTCGATGCAGCCTGCACCACGGCTTACGCTCCGGCCGCGGCGCACTTCAAGAAGCTCGGCGAAGAGCGCCAGGCCAATCTGCAAGCGGCGGAAGCCTTGCTGTCCCAGATCAGGCAATTCGCGCAAGACCACGACTTGCAGGCGGCCGACACGGATTGGAAGGCCGTTGCGGCTTTCTGCACGCGCACTGCGCAAAGCTGGCATCGCCTGGGCGTGATCGAGCGCAAGGAAAAGAGGCGCCTCGACCGTGAATACGAACAGGCGATGAAGGCGCTGCAAAAGCCGCTCGCCGGGCAGCAGGGGCAGGAAGTGGCGCAGCGCCAGGCGCTGATCGCCGAAGTGCAGGCGTTGGTGCCGGCCGAGCGTGCCACGCTGGACAAGGTCAAGGCCTTGCAGGAGCGCTGGCAGCAGCGCGCCAAGGCATTGCCGCTCGAGCGCAAGCAAGAGCAGGCGCTGTGGCAGCAATTCCGCGCCGCTTGCGATGCCTTGTTCGCCGCACGCAAGGAACACGCCGCCGGCGCCGATGCCGAACGCAGGCAGCATCTGGCCGAAAAGGAAGCGCTGTGTGCCGCGTTGGAAGCCGCGACCGGTGAAGGCGCGGGCGCCATCGGGAAGCTGTTGCGCGAAACGCGCGAACGCTGGGGCAAGGCCGGCTATGTGCCGCGTGCGCAAGAGCAGCGCATCGAAGCGCGTTACGCCGCAGCCGTCGGCGCGCTCAACAAGCGGCTCGACCAGATCAAGCGTGAAGCGGCGCAAGCGGAGCTTGGCGCCTTGCAGGAAAAGATGCGGTTGTGCCTTGCCGTGGAACAGGCGCTGGCCGAAGGCCAGGTTGAAGCGCCGGTGACGGCCGAGCAATGGCAAGCCGTGCCGGCCCTATCGGGCGAGACCGAGCGCATCTTGAGAAAGCGTTTCGATGCGGGCCTGGCGGCGTTGCAAAAGAAGGATGCCGGTTACGCCGCACAATTGGAAAAGAACCGCGCCGCGCTCTTGCAAAACCTGTTGCGTTTCGAAATCGTGGCCGGACTCGACAGCCCTGCCGAATTGTCGCGAGAACGCTTGCAGATGCAAGTGGCCGTGCTGCAATCGACGCTGAAGAATGGGGCGTCGGGCAACCGGCAGGAAGCCTTGCTGGAACTGTGCCGTTTGCCGGCTCTGGCCGATGCGGCGGCAGCCAAGCGTTTGAATGCCTTGCTCGGGCGCTTGCGCCACGCGGCATAGAGAAATGTGAACTTGCAGGTTGGGTCGGGCGTCGCGCAGCGCTACCCTGCAGTTTGGCGATGTGCAAACAAAAACGCCTCGGCTTGCCGAGGCGTTTTTATTGAGACTTGATAAAACTCAAGCAGCCTTCTTCGAACGGCTGGCCGGCTTTTCGGCGGCTTGCACGAATTGCGCGGTGGCGGTGTTCAGGTTCGATTCGAGCGCGTCCACGGCCTGCTTGGTGGTCTTGGTGAATTGCTCGTAGCCGGCGCTGGCATTGCCGATGGCCGACTTGACGAAGGCGACATAGGTTTCCGAACCGGCCGGGGCGTTCTTGGTCACTTCGTCGATCAGGTTCACGACCTTGCGGCTGCTTTCGGCGATCTGCTCTTCGGCGGCCTTGGTGAATTCGGCCTGGGCCGAAGTGGCGATCGACACCAGGTGGCGGCCATAGGCCAGGGCCTTCTCGGCGTTCGGCTGGGCGTGCGATGCCGACAGCGTGAAGAATTCTTGCGGGTCTTTGGCGGCCAGCAGTTGCTTTGCGGCGGCGGTCGATTCTTCGAGCGAGGACTTGAAGGCGTTGATGTTCAGATCGACGATTTTTTCGACGCTTTCAAAGGTCTTGCTGGTCAAATCCGTCAACAAGGCGAGCTGGGCTTCGACATTGGCCTTGGTGGCGTTGGAAAATTGTTCGGGAAGGGCAAACATCGGATTCTCCTGTGAGGGGTGGGGCGTGCTCGGAAAAAAGTGATGACAGTTTGGTGACGGAAAACAATAATGCATGGTGCGCTGCAACAGCGCCTATTTTAGAATGAAATGAGGTGCTGTCAACTGTTATTTTCTGCATTGCACCACGACAATGTTTTGATCGTTGGCGGCCGGCACTGAAAGCGTTGAGGATAAAATAGGAAACAATATTTTGTTTGCCAATATGACAAATACTGCGGCATCAGACCATCCGGGCGATTCGGACAATTACTTTTTGGAGGGAAATTCGCACCGGGAGGCCGGCCGGCCTCTTGAGGCGATCCGGATGTACCAAGCCTCGCTGGCCATCAATCCCAAGCAGCCCCTGGCTTATGCGAACTTGGGTTCGACCGCGTGGGATATCGGGCAGTGGGAAATGGCGATCTGGGCTTACCAGAGAGGGGCGGAGCTGGCCCCGGACATGCCCGAGATGCATCTCGGGCTTGGAACATTGTTCGCCCATGGCGGCGCTTACGGAAAAGCCATGGAGGCCTTGCGCAAAGCGATCGAGATAGACTCCGGATGTTTTAACGCTCATCACAATCTACTGACATTCGGGAACTATTTTCCGATGCCGCCGGAGCAGCGCTTTGCCGATGCCGAGCGATTTGGCGCGGAGGCGAAGAAGAGGGCGGTTCCCTTTCCCAGCCGGGGCCGGGATGTCGGCATCGATAGGGAAAGACCGCTGAGAGTCGGGTTGGTATCGGCGGATTTGCGGCGGCATCCGGTTGCCTATTTCCTGCTTGGCGTGCTGCGGGAAATGCAGGGTTTCGACTTTTTTGCCTATTCCAATCACCAGAGGCCCGATTCATTTACCGATCAATTCAAAAGCGCCTGTTTCGGATGGCGCGATGTCCTGGGAATGCCGGATCGTGAATTGGCCGACAACATTCAACGTGACCGGATCGACATCCTGATCGACCTGTCGGGGCATACGGCCGGTACCCGGCTCCCCGTGTTTGCCTGGAAGCCGGCTCCGATTCAAATCAGCTGGTTAGGCTATTTCGCCTCAACCGGGCTCGACGAGATGGATTTTCTCATTGCCGACAGGAGCTTGGGCGTCGAGGAAGAGCAATTCTTTACG
>DASVYZ010000153.1:0-2614 GCA_036391935.1 Burkholderiaceae bacterium
GCGCGGCTGCCTATCGGGCAGGCTGTAGGCTGCGTCAAACAAGTTTCGATTCCCGCTGGCGCCTTCGGCCTGCTGTTTGTCGAAGACGAATTTTGCGACTATCTCGCTCCTGGGCGGCATGCCTACTTCGATGTGCTGTCCAAGACGCGGCTGACACCCTTGCGCGAATCGCAAGTCATCAGCAACAAGGATGTGATTTACGCCTTGCAGGCCGGAGAACATCCCGCAGCCGCAGCGCAATTCAGTTTCGTCGCTACCCGCGACAAGCAACTGGCCGTCTGGTGGCACGAAGATGCGCTGGTCGCCGTCACCGGGCCGGCTGAACGCGCACTGGGAGGAAAGGCGCTGCGCCATGAAATCGTCGACCTTGGCGCCGCGCCGCAGCCGCTGGCACAACACATTGCGCTGGCATTGCGTCGCGGCCGGGAAACCGCCGCATTGGCGGTAGACTACGTGTTTCAATGCGAGATTCCTTCGGAGCATGTAGGCCTGCTGCATGTCGACGGCGTATTCGCCGACGCCTTGCAGCCCGGCTTTTACAGCTACTGGCATGGCGGCAAACGTCTGTCGCTGACCACGGTCGATTCGCGCCTTTCGGTGATTGAAATCAGCGGCCAGGAAATGCTGACGCAGGACAAGGTGCCATTGCGCGTCAATGTCACGGCCGGCTATCAAATCGTGGATGCGCGCAAAGTCACGGCCAACCTGAATGACTACAAGGATTTCATCTATAAGGAAATCCAGTTCGCGCTGCGAGCCGCCATCGGCGCCAAGACGCTCGACGGCCTGCTCGAAAACAAGAATGTCACCGACGAACAAATCCTGGCCGGGGTGCGCGAAAAGACCACCGCGCTTGGCATCGAAGTCGTCAGCACCGGCATCAAGGACTTGATCTTGCCCGGTGAAATCAAAGCCCTGCTCTCCAAGGTAGTGGAAGCGGAAAAAGCGGCACAAGCCAACGTGATCCGGCGCCGTGAAGAAACCGCCGCCACACGCTCGCTGATGAACACCTCGCGCGTCATGGAGGACAATCCGGTCGCTCTACGTCTCAAGGAATTGGAGACATTGGAAAAGATCACGGAAAAGATCGACAGCATCAGCGTCTATGGCGGCCTGGAAAGCGTATTGAAACAGATCGCCGCATTCAAACCGGCGGGAGCGGCCAATGACTGAAAACGCCGAGTTGACGGGCATGCTCGATCCTGAACACCCCATCGACCCGACGATCCGCAAGGAAATTGAGGCCACGCTGGCACGCGTCGAACAGGAGCACGAAGTGCGGATCCTGTTCGCCTGCGAATCGGGCAGCCGCGGCTGGGGTTTTGCCTCCCCCGACAGCGACTACGATGTGCGCTTTTTATATGTGCACAAGCTTGATTGGTATTTGACGGTGTTTCCGGAGCGGGACGTGATCGAGTTGCCGGTCAACGAAACCTACGATGTCGGCGGCTGGGATTTGCGCAAGGCGCTGGGCTTGCTCAGGAACGGCAATGCGACGCTGATCGAGTGGCTGTCTTCGCCCGTGGTCTACCGTGCCGATGCCTTGTTCCTGCAACAGGTGCGCGCGGCGGCGCAAGCGGTGCATCGGCCGGAGCGCGCCTTCCATCACTACCTGCACATGGCGCAAAAGAATTATCGCGAGCACCTGCAAGGCGAGACGGTGCGGCTGAAGAAATATCTCTACGTGCTGCGTCCCGTGTTCGCCTGCCTTTGGATAGAGCAGGGCCGTGGCCCGGTGCCGATGCGCTTCCAGGACATGGTCGATGCGCTGGCCGGCGAGAATTTAAAAACCGCCATCGCCGGACTGCTTGCCGTCAAGCGGCGCGCTGCGGAAGGCGAGCTCGGCAAACCGATACCGGCCATCCACGCCTTCATCGCCGAACACTTGGGGCGGCTGACGCACAATAGCGCACCTGAGGAAGAGCGGCAGGATTTCAGCGTGCTCGACGGATTGCTGCGCGACACCATCTTGCGTTGCCAGGGCTGAACCATGCATACCGTCTTGGTGCTGGGCGGCTATGGCTTTTTCGGCGCACGCATTTGTCAAGCCCTGCACGCGCACGCGGCAATCCGGCTGCTGATCGCCGGCCGCGACGCAGGGAAGGCGCGGCAGGCAGCGCAAGGCCTCGGCCTGCCGGCGGAACAAGGCTTGGCGCTCGATGCCCATGCGCCCGATCTGGCGAAAACACTGCGCAAGCTGGGGGTCAACACCGTGATCCACACGGCCGGGCCCTTCCAGGGACAGGACTATGCCGTGGCGCAGGCGGCGATCGCGGCAGGCGCCAACTATATCGATCTGGCCGACGGACGCGATTTCGTCGCCGGCATCGCATCGCTCGATGGCGCGGCGCGCGCTGCCGGTGTGCTCGTCACGTCGGGCGCAAGTTCGCTGCCGGCCCTGTCTTCCGCCGTGGTCGACCGTTACCTGCCGCGCTTTTCGCGGCTCGATGCAATCCGCCACGGCATAGGCTCGGCGGCACGGGCACCGGGGCTCGCCACCATGCGCGGCGTGTTCGGCTATTGCGGCAAACCCTTCCAGCGCCTGGAACAGGGGCAATGGCAAACCGTGCATGGCTGGCTCGATTCGATACGCTACCGTTTCCCGACGCCGGTC
>DASVYZ010000154.1:0-3644 GCA_036391935.1 Burkholderiaceae bacterium
CGTTTTGATTGTCGCTACTCATTTTCGATTCTCCATCATTCGCGCAGAAGACTACCGGCCACCATCGCCCGGCGCACCAATAAATAGTTCACAACCAGATCGCCACCGCCGAATACAGCGTCAGCAACACCATCACTGCACAAAACAAGCGCTGCCATTTCGGCTGCGCCAGATGACGCCGCAGTACCGCTCCCGCCCCGGCCCACACACTGATGCACGGCAGATTGACCAGGCAAAACACCATGCAAAACACGGCCACGGCAAACCACAGCGGCTGCATGACAGGCAGGAAGGCCGAGGCGCCCGTCACCGCCATGACCCAGGCCTTGGGATTGGCGAACTGGAACATTGCCGCACCGAACAGCGACATGGGGCGCGCCTCGTCATCGCGCTGGGCAAACGACATGCTGCGCAATTGCCAGGCGAGCCAAGCCAGGTACGCCGAGCCGGCCACTTTCAAGCCGAGGTGCACGGCGGGGACAGCCAGCACAAGCTGCCCGACGCCGGCGGCGCACAAGGCGAGCAGCACGCCGAAGCCGAACGTAATGCCCAGCATGTGCGGAACCGTGCGCAGGAAACCGAACAGGATGCCCGAGGACGTCAGCATGATATTGTTCGGCCCCGGCGTGATCGAGGAAACGAAGGCAAACAAGGCCAAGGGAAAAAGCGTGCTCAGCATGGGCGTCCTCCTCCTTCGATCAAGTCCGATAACGAGAAATCGACTGCGGCCAAGGCATGGATCTCGGTCGTATCGAACAAGGGCAAGGCCGAATCCTCTTCACCGATCAAGAGCGCGATCTCGGTGCAGGCCAGCGCAATGCAATCGGCCCCCGCCTCACCCAGCCTCTCGATGACAGCGCGATAGGCGAGGCGGGAAGCCTCGCGCACCTGGCCTTGACACAGTTCCTCGTAGATCACGCGATGCACCGTCTCGCGATCAGCCGCATCAGGCACGATGACTTCGAAGTCATGGCTTGCCAGCCGGTCGAGATAGAAGTCCTGCTCCATCGTGAAACGCGTCGCCAGCAGGCCCACCTTGCGCGCGCCGTGTTGCCTGAGCCGCTTCGCCAGCGCATCGACGATGTGCAAGACCGGAATCGCTACCGCCGCCTGGACTTCGGGCACAAGCTTGTGCATGGTATTGGTGCAGATGACAATGAAATCCGCGCCGGCGGCCTCGACCGCACGCGCCGCTTCGGCCATCACCCTCCCCGCTTCGGCCCAGTTGCCGGCGTGCTGGTGATGCACAATCTCGTCGAAATCGACGCTGTAGAGCACCAGCTTCGCTGAATGCAAGCCGCCCAGCCGATGCTTCACGGCTTCATTAAGCAGACGGTAGTAGGGAATAGTCGATTCCCAGCTCATGCCGCCGATCAGTCCTATGGTTTTCATGCGTTCACCCATTTGATTCGTCTGTGCTATCCTAAGCCACAAAACCAATACAGCACCAGTACACTTAACCAAGCAGATTTACCTACTGTCCCGCTCACATGACCAATACAGTACCTCGGCGGCTTCAAAACCCTCAACTGAGCTCTGTCACCGTGCTCTCGCGCGGCACCGGCGAATCGCTGGTCGAGCAGATCGTGCGCACGATATGCTCACGTATCGACGACAAGCTCTTGCGCGCCGGGGCGCGCATGCCCTCGATCCGGCAGTTCGCGGAAAACCATGGCGTCTCGCGTTTCACGGTAGTCGAGGCCTACGACAGGCTGGTGGCGCTGGGCAAGCTCGAATCGCGCCGCGGCTCGGGCTTTTTCGTGCGGGAACTGGCTCCCTTGGCGCAGGCGCGCCCGGCTGCGGATATGGCGGACCAATCGCCATTGCTCGACGTGGTCTGGCTGGTGCGTAACATGTTCCGCCAGAACCCGCCTTCGTCCATGCCCGGCACAGGCGTGGTGCCCAACACTTGGCTCGACGGCGAATTGATCGCCAACGGCTTGCGCGCCCTAAGCCGGCAAAATCCGAATACGCTGCTGCAATACGGCACGCCGCAGGGCTTCCTGCCGCTGCGCCAGCAGTTGCAGTTGAAACTGGCCGAACTCGAAATCGCCGCCACGCCGGAACAGCTCGTCACCACGGCCGGCGTGACACAGGCGATCGACTTGATTGCGCGCCACTTCCTGCAGCCGGGCGATACCGTGTTCGTCGACGACCCGGCCTGGTTCCTGATGTTCGGCTCCTTCGTCACCATGGGCGCCAAGGTGGTGGGCATCCCGCGCCTGCCCGACGGCCCCGACGTGGCCAAGCTGGCCGAACTGGCGGCGCTGCACAGGCCGAAGCTCTACATCATCAATTCGGTCTTGCACAACCCGACTTCGACTTCGCTCTCGGCGGCCAAGGCGTTCCAGGTCTTGAAGATCGCCGAGCAGCACGATTTTTTCATCGTGGAAGACGATATCTATTGCGACATGCACCCCGGCAGCGCCGTACAGCCGGCCACGCGCATCGCCGCACTGGACCAACTGCAGCGTGTGATCTATCTCGGCGGCTTTTCCAAGACGCTGGCTGCCAACCTGCGCGTGGGCTTCATCGCCGCCGCGCCCGAACTGGCGATGCGGCTGTCGGACCGCAAGATGCTCTCCATGCTGACGACTTCGGAAATCGGCGAGCGCGTGCTATACAAGATCCTCACCGAGGGCCACTTCCGTAAGCACATCGAACGCCTGCGTGCCAAGCTCGACGCGGTGCGCGAAAAGACCGTGCGCCAGCTCGAGAAGATCGGCATGACGGTGGACATTGCGCCGCCGGCCGGCATGTTCGTCTGGGCCGATGCGCATTGCGACACCAATGCGCTGGCCGAGGCCGCCATGGCGCACGGCATCCTGCTGGCGCCCGGCTGCCTGTTTTCGCCGAACCAATTGCCCTCGACGCGCACGCGCATCAACATCAGTGCGATGGCGCCGGAGACCTTTGCCTTCCTCGAAAGCGCGATCCCGGCCGTAGCGGGCGGCAAAGCGGCGCGCATCGCCTGACTTTTTGAACAATTGTTAAACAATATCTCTCCCTGCGGTCACTTGACTAAAGGTTAATGACAGACCGCAACGGTCCGGCTACAATGGCGGCGCTTCGGACACCCCGCCGGCCAGGATGGCCGGTTGCGCGGGCGCGCAGGATGCCGTTTGAACATCGCATTTCAAGCAGGAAGAACGTTTCCTGGGCAAGAGTCAATCCGCGCGCCCCGGTTGCCGAAGAGCATACAATCTTCCCAGGAAACCCGTGCATAGAATCGTCGGCATTGTCATGCTGTGCCTTGCCTTGTGCGCCACGGCGCATGCGGCGTCCTCATGCCCGGCCGGCACGGTGTATGTCAAAGGCGACAGCGCGGCCTTCGTCACGGAATCCGTACCCAACGCCATGGCCTATGGCAAAAGCTACCCCGTATCGATCACATTTTGCAACAACGGCAGCACTACCTGGTCTTACGCCGCGCCTCCGCCCGGCGGCAACTATGCCGGCACCAATCGCTACATCCGCCTCGGCGCCATCGTCGCGGCGGGAACCAATCCCTGGGGCTTGCTGCGCACCGATCTCAGCCCCGGCGACGTGATTGCACCAGGCAGCACCAAGACTTTCAACTTCAATGTCACCGCGCCCAGCGCCGCCACCAGCAGCAAGCGCACGCCTTTCCAGTGGGCCATGCT
>DASVYZ010000155.1:0-5864 GCA_036391935.1 Burkholderiaceae bacterium
CAAGTTTGCCTCTATAATGGGCAGTTGACTACCCACTTCCGCACCCTGGCATTTTCATGACTGCACAACTCTCCAAGAAAGGCGAAGCCTGGTCCGCGCGTTTTTCCGAACCGGTTTCCGACCTCGTCAAACGCTACACCGCTTCCGTGTTCTTCGACAAGCGCATGGCGCAAGTCGATATCGACGGCTCGCTGGCCCATGCCGAAATGCTTTCGCACCAGGGCATCATCAGCCCGGCCGACTATGCGGAGATCGTCCGCGGCATGCAACAGATCCGCGACGAGATGGCCGAAGGCAAGTTCGAATGGCTGCTCGACCTGGAAGACGTGCACCTGAACATCGAAAAGCGCCTGACCGAAATCATCGGCGACGCGGGCAAGCGCTTGCACACGGGCCGTTCGCGCAACGACCAGGTGGCGACCGACATCCGCCTCTACATGCGCGGCGCCATCGACGACATTCTCGGCTTGCTGCGCGCCCTCCGCCTGGCCCTGCTCGAACTAGCCGAACGCCACGCCGGCACCATCCTGCCCGGCTTCACCCACATGCAGGTGGCGCAGCCGATCACCTTCGGCCACCACATGCTGGCCTATGTCGAAATGTTCGGCCGCGACGCCGAACGCATGGCCGATTGCCGCAAGCGCGTCAACCGCCTGCCGCTGGGCGCCGCCGCGCTGGCCGGCACCACCTTTCCGATCGACCGCGAGCGCGTGGCCAAAACGCTGGGCTTTGACGACGTGTGCCGCAATTCGCTCGACGCCGTATCGGACCGAGACTTTGCCATCGAATTCTGCGCCGCCGCCGCGCTGGTGATGACCCACGTCTCGCGTATGTCGGAAGAACTGGTGATCTGGATGAGCCCGCGCGTGGGCTTCATCGACATCGCCGATCGCTTCTGCACCGGCTCCTCGATCATGCCGCAGAAGAAAAACCCCGACGTGCCCGAGCTGGCGCGCGGCAAGACCGGCCGTGTCAATGGCCACCTGATGGCACTCCTGACGCTGATGAAGGGCCAGCCGCTGGCCTACAACAAGGACAACCAGGAAGACAAGGAACCGCTGTTCGACACGGTCGACACCGTGATCGATACGCTGCGCATCTTCGCTGACATGGCCGGCGGCATCAGCGTCAAGCCCGACGCCATGCGCGCCGCCGCCCTGCAAGGCTACGCCACCGCGACCGACCTGGCCGACTACCTGGTCAAGAAAGGCCTGCCCTTCCGCGATGCGCACGAAGCCGTGGCGCATGCCGTGCGCCAGTGCGTGGACCGCGGCTGCGACCTGGCCGACCTGAGCCTGGATCAATTGCAGCAATTCTCCGCGCTGATCACCGAGGATGTGTTCGCCGTGCTGACGCTGGAAGGCTCGGTGGCAGCGCGCGACCATATCGGCGGCACGGCGCCGAACCAGGTGCGGCAGGCGATTGCGCATTTGCGCAAGCAATTGGAAAATTAAAAAACAATCCGAGGAGACAAGATGGATGCACAGGTGGACGAAACCGCACTGAATCTCGACGGTATGCAATCCGGCAACGGCGCGCGCACCCTCACCCGCGCCGACATCAAGACCCTGATGCTGGCCGCATTGGGCGGAGCGCTTGAGTTTTACGACTTCATCGTCTACGGCTTCCTCACTCCCGAAATCGGCAAGCTGTTCTTCCCGCCCGGCGTATCGGACTGGGTGCGCGACCTGCAAGCCTATGCCCTGTTCGCCGTGGCCTATTTCGCACGCCCGCTAGGCGGCGTGATCCTGGCCCACTTCGGCGACCTCTCCGGACGCAAGCGCATGTTCACGCTCTCCATCCTCCTGATGGCCGTGCCCACGCTGCTCATGGGCTGCCTGCCTACCTATGAAAACATCGGCCTGGCGGCCCCGGTGCTGCTCCTCATCCTGCGCATCCTGCAGGGCGCGGCGGTCGGCGGCGAAGTGGCGGGCGCCTGGGTGTTCGTCTCGGAACACGTGCCGGCACGCAACGTCGGCTTCGCCTGCGGCACGCTGACGGCCGGCCTTACGGGCGGCATCCTGCTCGGCTCGCTGGCCGGCACTGCCATGCACACCTGGCTCACGCCGCAAGACGTCCTGCTCTACGGCTGGCGCGTGCTCTTCATCGCCGGCGGCGTATTCGGCATCATCGCCATGCTGCTGCGCCAGTGGCTGCATGAAACGCCGGTGTTCGCCGCCATGCAAAAGCGCAAGGCATTGGTGGCCGGCATCCCCGTGCTGGCCGTGCTGAAGACGCACCTGAAATCCACCGCCATCTCGATGCTGCTGACCTGGGCGCTGACCGGCGGCATCATCGTCATCATCATCATGACGCCCAACATCCTGGTCAAACTGTTGCACATCGACAGCGGCACCGTCTTCGCCGCCGGCAGCATGGCCACGCTGGGCCTCACGCTGGGCTGCATCGTGTTCGGCTGGCTGGGCGACAAGGTCGGCGCCAAGCCGGCAATCTTCGTCGGCCTGCTGCTGATGGCGGTGTGCTACTACCTGTTCTATACGGGCATGCAGAGTTCGCACGACATGCTGCTGCCCTGGTACGGCCTGACCGGCTTCTTCGTTGGCGTGGTCGGCTGCATCCCGCTGGTGCTGGTCAACCTGTTCCGCGCGCAGGTACGCTTTTCGGGCGTATCGTTCTCCTACAACCTGGCCTATGCCATCTTCGGCGGCCTGACGCCGGTGGCCTTGCCGCTGCTGATGAAGTCGAACATCCAGACGCCGGCGCTGTATGTGGTGGCGGTGAGCATTATCGGAATGGCTGCTGTGTTGTCGGCACCTAAGCCCGTCAGTGCGTAGGGCGTAACAGCGAAGCGTATTGCCCCGAATGCAAAGTCAAACCGCTGCCGGGCAGTGAAGCATGGCTCTCATTTTTGAGGATGCAGGAAAATGCAGTTTATCGACGACGCGCCGCTTTTCCGAGTCGTAAGAATTACCGGCCCGGAGCATAACCTGCTTGGCATCCAATTTTCTGCAATGCCATTGGACGGGCCGCCGGCAGTCGAGGCATTGGATGCCGATTCGGGCGAATTAAAAGAGTTGCAAGCTGAAGATGTGGCGATACAGGTTCGGCAGGGGCTGGCGCTAGCGGCCAAAGAGTTCGGACACGAATACCACGTTGAAAAGATTCAATTTGTGACAACGGACAGCATGCCTGCGACCATATATTGCGCGCTTGCCCTCGAACTCGTCCGGAGAATGGAACAAGTCTCGCAGGTTGCCTGAAAAGCCAAACCTGCGGCGTTTGTACCAGCAACCGGGGCCTGTTATCCACGCTGCCGAAGGCGCATTCGTTTCAAAAGGGGACGCGGCCTAAGCGCAAAACGCGCCGCGGTGCGAGCCACTGCAAGTGTCGGATGGCCCCCCTTGCCAGTCTGCTCATGCAAAGAACGCCCCGTTTCTCAGCAGCCGGCTCCAGTATCAGAGCACACTACCCTCGGTATCTCCCTCCGCAATGTGACATATTCACTTTGAGAAGCGCGCCCGACCGCACTACAATGCCCTTGCTTGATTCCATTTTGACAAGCAAAATCCTCCGTAATCAATAATAACAGAGCAATCACATTTCAATAACATCAAAGACAAAGGCAAGCATGGTCTGGCTCGGCCTCCTGACAGGCGTTTTTCTCGGTTTTTCCTTCGAATCCTTTCCCCTGGGGTTGCTTTACACCGTGCTTGGCGGCGTGATCGGCATGATGCTGAGCCGGCGGCGCAAGCAAGATGCGCAAATGCTGGCGACGATGAAGCAGCGACTGGAGCATGTGGAGGCGCAGGCGCTCGATCTGGCGAAGCAGGTTGAGTCGCTGCGGGCTGACGGGCAGGCAGCCGCTCCTGTGCCGCCCCCCTTGCGCAAAGAAGGAGAGGCGGCACCTGCGTCGCCTGCGGACCCGGCTCTCACGCTCTTACCAACGGCGGCTGCCGCGCCGCCTCCAGCGGAGGCGATTCCTCAACCGGAGATGCTGCAACCGACGGCACCGAGCCCCGTTGCCGCGCAACCCGAGGCGCCGCTGCCCGCCATCCCGGCAGCTCCGCCCCCGGTGCAAACCGCGGTTGCTGCGCCTGCACCGGCCACCGCCAATCCGGCGCCACAGTCACAACCGAAATCGCGACCAAAGCCGACCCCGCGCCAGCCCTCGGCGCTGGAATTGAAGCTCAAGCAATTGATCTTCGGCGGCAATCCGCTGGTGAAGATCGGCGTACTGATCCTGTTCCTCGGTTTGGGCTTCCTGCTGCGCTATGCCTCCGAATACATCGTCGTGCCGGTCGAGCTGCGCTATGCCGGCGTGGCGGCGGCGGGCGTGGCCTTGCTGATCACGGGTTGGCGCCTGCGCGGGCGCAAGGACAACTACGGCTTGATCCTGCAAGGCGCGGGCGTGGCGGTGATGTACCTCACGCCATTGGCGGCGATGCGGGTGTCGAACCTGTTGCCGCCGACGGCGGGCTTTGCCGTGCTGGTGGCGGCGGCGGCATTTGCGGCACTCCTGTCCATCTTGCAGGATTCGCTGGCCATGGCGATTGCCGCCACCTTGGGCGGCTTTGCCGCGCCCATCCTGGTTTCGACGGGGCATGATGCGCATCTCGGATTGTTCCTGTTCCTCACCGTGCTCAATCTCGGCATCGCCGCCATTGCCTGGTTCAAGGCCTGGCGCGTGCTCAACCTGATCGGCTTCGCCTCGACTTTCGTCCTGGTGGGCGGCTGGGCGGCAAAGTTTTATGCGCCGTCCATGTTCGGCGAGTGCGAACCTTTCCTGCTGCTGTATTTCGCGCTGTACGTGCTGATCACGGTACTGTTTGCGCGCCGTGTGCTCGCTAGCGCCAATATACCCGAGGCGGAAGGATTCGGCGGGCAAATCCGCCGGAATGCGGCACAGTTGAATTATGTCGATGGCGTGCTGGCGTTTTGCGTACCGATCAGCACGTTCGCGCTGCAATACGGCATGGTACAAACCTTCACCTATGGCGCATCGTTCAGCGCGCTCGGCTTCGGCCTGTTCTATGCCGCGCTGGCCATGCTGCTGTTCAAAAGCGGCGGGCGGCGTTACCTGCTCCTGAGCGAATCGCTGCTGGCCCTGGCCGTGATCTTCGGCAGCGTGGCGATTCCGCTCGGGCTGGACCAGACCTGGACGTCTGCCGCATGGGCCATTGAGGCCGGCGGCCTGTACTGGATAGGCTTGCGCCAACACCGCGTGCATGGCCGCGCCTTTGCCTTGCTGATCTTGCTGGCGTCTTCCCTCAGTTCGCTGGGAGCGATGCGCGCGGGCGAGGTAAGTCCGGCATTGATTGCTCCCACACTGGGCTGTTTGATCCTCAGCGGCAGCGCGGCATGGATCGGTTATCTCGCGCGGCGCGAGAAAGAGCAGGTGGCGTCGTGGGAATCGGCAGTGCGCCCGGCCGTGGTGGCGGCCGGCGCCCTGTTCCTCGCACTGACGCCGTTCACGCTCTTCCCCATGCAGTGGGGCAGCGCCTTGATGGCCGTGCTTGGCGTGGCGCTGTTATGGCTCGGCTTGCGCCGGAACGAACGGCTGCTGCAAATCTTCGGCTGGCTGTATCAGGCTGCGGCCGGTGCGCTGTTCACCACCACCTTGCATGCGGCGGCGGCGGGTGCATCGGCCTTGGGCAGTGGCGGCGACGAAGGATTTTCCGCCTTGTTCCTGGTCAGCCTGATCGGCGCCGGCATGATCGCCAGCGTCTGGCTCGCCGTGCAGCGCTGGAATGCCACACTGGCGCCGCAAGACACGCCGCCCCAACTCGGCGTAGTCTCCACGATTGCCCTGTTGGCCGGCATCGTGTTCCTTTGCCTGGCACCGTTGTTCGTGCTGAACCTGGCTTATGCCGTGTTTGCCTGGTCGCTGATCGGCCTGGCCACGG
>DASVYZ010000156.1:0-7730 GCA_036391935.1 Burkholderiaceae bacterium
TGATGGAATCGGCTCAATCCACTCGCTTGAAGATCAGCGAGGTGTTGATGCCGCCGAAGGCAAAGTTGTTGGACATGACATACTCGCACTGCAACTGCCTGCCGCCGCCGGCGAGGTAATCGAGTTCGCCGCATTGCGGGTCGACGCGCTCGAGGTTGATGGTCGGCGCGAACCATCCTTCACGCATCATCTCTATACTGATCCAGGCTTCGAGCGCACCACAGGCGCCCAACGTGTGGCCCATGTAGCTTTTCAGCGAGCTGATGGGCATCTTGCCGCCGAACAGGCTCGAAGTGGCCTGCGTCTCGGCCACGTCGCCGTGCTGCGTACCGGTACCGTGCGCGTTGACATAGCCGATGGCGGAGGGATCGAGGCCGGCATCGGCCAGCGCCAGCTCCATGGCGATCTTCATCGTGGCCGAATTCGGTTGCGTGACGTGGCAGCCGTCGCTATTGGTGCCGAAGCCGACCAGTTCGGCATGGATCGTCGCGCCGCGCGCCTTGGCGTGCTCATACTCTTCCAGGATCAGGCAGCCGGCGCCTTCGCCGATCACCAGGCCGTCGCGGTTTTCATCGAACGGGCGCGGCGTGGTCGAAGCGGCTTCGTTCTTCACGCTGGTGGCGAACAGGGTATCGAACACGGCCGCTTCGGTGGCGCACAACTCTTCGGCGCCGCCGGCGATCATGGCGATTTGCTGGCCGTTGGCGATCGCTTCATAGGCATAGCCCAGGCCCTGGCTGCCCGAGGTGCACGCGCTCGACGTGGTGATGACGCGGCCCGTGATGCCGAAGAACACGCCGATGTTGACCGGCGCCGTGTGCGCCATCATCTTGATGTAAGTCGTGGCATTGATGCCCTTGGTGGTGCGGTCTTCCATCATGCGGCCGAAGTCGCCGATGGCCGAGGGCGTGCCGGCCGAGGAACCATAGGAAATGCCGATGCGCCCGCTTTGCAACAGCGGATCGTCGAGCAGGCCGGCGTCCGCCAGCGCCATCTCGGTCGCGCGCGTCGCCATCAGGGCGATGCGGCCCATGCTGCGCGTGGTCTTGCGGTTGTATTTGCCGGACAGCTCGAACGCCGCCGCCGGCGCGCCGAGCTGTGTATTGAGGCCGTCGTAATCGGCCCAGTCGTCCATGCGCACCACGGCATTGCGGCACTCGCCAAGGCGGGCGCGGATGGCGGTCCAGTCGTTGCCGATCGGGCTGATGCCGGCCATGCCGGTGACGACCACGCGTCGCCTGGTCATGCCAAGCCTCCATTGACAGAGATCACCTGGCGCGTCACGTAAGCGGCATCTTCGCCCATCAGGAAGCTGACCACGGCGGCCACTTCCTTGGGCTTGCCGACGCGGCGGGCAGGTATCATCTTGAGCGCTTCTTCCATGGGAACGTCGCTGATCATGTCGGTTTCGATCAAGCCCGGCGCAACGCAGTTGACGGTAATCTCGCGCTTGGCCAATTCCAGCGCCAGGGCCTTGGTTGCGCCGATTATACCGGCCTTGGCAGCGCTATAGTTGACCTGCCCGCGGTTGCCGATCAAGCCCGATACCGAAGCCAGGGTGACGATGCGGCCCGGCGCGCGGCGCCGCACCATGGGCATGACGAGCGGGTTGACCACGTTGAAGAAGCCGTCGAGATTGGTACTCATGACGATGTCCCAATCCTCGCCCGACATGGCGGGGAAGGCATTGTCGCGCGCCACGCCGGCATTGCACACCAGGCCGTAGTAGCAGCCGTGCTGTTCGACGTCGGCCAGCAGGGCGGCGGCGGTTTGGTCGCGGTCGGCGATGTCGAACTGCAGCACGCGCGCCGTGCGCCCCATGGCGCGTACCGCGTCCGCGGCGGCATCGGCCTCCGCGCGCTGGCTGCGGCAGTGCAATACCACGTCATAACCGTCACGCGCCAGGCGCAAGGCAATCGCCTTGCCTATGCCGCGCGAGGAACCTGTCACCAATACCGTATTACTCATGTTGCTTCCCCATTACTGTTGCCGCTACCCTGCATAAATTCATCGATGTTTTCCGGCTGGAACACGGTGATCGTCCCCTGTGCCAACACCTGTCCCGGCCGGGCGGCTTCCTCGATGCGGCATTGATAGGCGCCCAAACCGTTTTCGTTTTTGATTTCCATGTGCACGTGCACGTGCAATACCATCCCTTGCGTAAATGCCGGCGCACTGCATTCGTAGCGCCGCGAGCCGAGCAGGAAACCGATCCTGATCGGCTCGCCGTCCTGCAACGCCAGCCAACCGGCATGCGCGGCGATCGCTTGCGCCATGTATTCGATACCCACCCAGCTGCCCACTTCTCCGGCGCGGCAAAACATGGTGCGCTCTGTGATGACGACAGCGGCACACAAATTGTCGGCATCGACCGAGATCAGGCTGTCCAGCAGCGCCATCGCTCCCGTGTGCGGCACCAGGCTCCGGATGTCGGGCAGGCTCATGCCGTCCTCCCGAGCACGAGCGCGGCATTCGAGCCGCCGAAAGCGAAGGAGTTGGACAGCGCGTAACGCAAGGGCCGGCCCAGGCGCGCACCCGGCGAGGCGAGATTGAGCACCGGCAATTCCGTGTCGGCTTGCCCGTCCCATAAATGCGGCGGCAGCAAACCGTGCGGATTGTCATCCTGCATCGCAAGCCAGCAAAATGCCGCTTCGAGTGCAGCGGCGGCACCCAGCGCATGGCCCGAGAAGGGCTTGGTCGAACTGACGGCAACTTCGGCGCCGAACAGCTCATGCACCACGCGGCTTTCCATCGCATCGTTTTGCCGCGTGGCCGTGCCATGCAGATTGATATAGTCGATCTCGTCGGCGCGCAAGCCCGCGCGGCGCAAGGCCTCGGCAATCGCCAGGCGTGCGCCGCCGCCCTCGGGGTCGGGCGCCGAGATATGATGCGCATCGGACGATTCGCCCCAGCCGCGCAAGGCCACGGTGGCTGGCTCGCGCGTCATCAGGAACAGCCCGGCGCCTTCGCCGATGTTGATGCCGTCGCGGTTCGCGCTCATCGGGTTGCAGCGCGCCGCGCTGACCGATTCGAGCGCGGAAAAGCCGGCAACGGTGAAGGCGCACAAGGTGTCGACGCCGCCGCATAGCACCGCATCGCACAAGCCCATGTTGATCAGGCGTGCCGCGCTGGCCATGGCCTTGCCGCTTGAGGAGCAGGCACTCGAATGCACATAAGCCGGGCCGAGCGCGCCGAGCTCGATTGCAAGCGCCAAGGCGGGCGAACCCATTTCCTGCTGGCCGTAGTGGAACTCCGGCGGCATCGCGCCTTGCTCGCGTTGCACGCGCAGGGCGGCTTCGGCCGAGGCAATGCCCGACGTGCTCGTGCCCAGCACCACGCCGACGCGCGCGGCGCCATAGCGTTCCAGCGCGGCATCGACTGCGGGGCGGATCTGCGCCAGGGCTGCCAGCGCCAATGCATTGTTGCGGCTCTTCAGCGGGGCTCCCCAGGCTTCAGGGAAACCGGGCAAAGGCGTATTCACGCAACCAAGCGGCAGCGTGCGCGGCGACCAGGCATCGGTCTCGCGTATGCCGCTTTCGGCACGCTCGAGCAGGGCGCCACGCACCGCCTCTCGCGTATCGCCCAAGGAGCAGACCACCCCGCATTGATTCAAATACAGCATATCTTCAATCGTTGGAAACTGAGACTACGGTCAGACGGTAATGGTAGCGCCGGTTGTCCAGCACCGTCTTGCCGCTCCAGCGCAGCGTAGCGCTGTAATCGATGGCGGCGACCAGTTCTTCACCCTGGTACAGCGAGCGGTGCAAGCCGTCTTCCTCGATGCGCCAACCGCCCGGCAGCGCCGTGCGTATCGCCTCAACCGGCCACAGCGTCAATTGCAAATCCTCCAGCACGTCTTCGGCACGAACCTGCGACGGCAGCAGTGCGTGACGCCAGGACGTCAATTCCTTGCCATTGTAGTTCAAAGTGAGTACCCGCTGACCGAGTGCCAGGCCGACAAGTTCGACGTGTTCGGCATCGATTTCCAGCGCCGCATCGAGGTCGTCGGTGCGGCCCTCACGCTCGACTCTCAAGTGCTGTTTCACGGCAATCGATGCGCCGAGCGCAGCCGGTGCGAGCCGCAACTCCAAACGCCCCGGCTGGGCCGGCGGCGTGGTGCTGCAAGCCGCCAAGCCGGCCAATGCAGCGGCGGCGGCGAGGCGTTTCCACAAGCTCATGCCTGCACCTTCCCGAAACAAGGCACCAGCAGCCACACCAATGCAGTGCCGGCCAGCATGGTCGAGCCGAATGCCTGCAGGGCCGGCGTATGGCTCAAGCCCAGGAGGCCGAATGAAAGGATGGTGGAAGCCGCCGACAGGCCCGTGGCAAGCCAGGGCGTCAATTCCTTGCGCCCCGGATGTTCCTGCATGAAGATGCCGTAGTCCACACCCACGCCCAGCAGCAGCATCAGTGCCAGCACGTGGAACAGTTGCAAGGCTTGACCGCAAAGGCCGAACAGCGCCAGGGTCGCGATGCTGGCCACGGCGGCCGGCGCCAGCACGCGCCAGGTGTCGCGGCGATAGCGCGGCCAGAGCAGCGCCAACACGACGGCATAGGACACCAGCACCACCCAACCCATGTAGGCGCGGTACTTGCCGAGCACCGACGAGATGCCTTCCACCTTGTCCACCCATTGCACGCCTTCGAGCCCCGTGCCGGCTTCGCGCACCGCACTCATGCCGGCACGATCGAGGCCGCGCAACGCGACGATGCCGGCCGTGCCCTTGCCGGTATCGCCCAACCACAGGAAACGCCAGGGTTCGGCCGCGCTCGAGGCGAGGAATTCGTCGGGCGTCAACGGCGCGGCCGATTCGAGCAGATGGGCGCGCGTGGCCGCCGCCCAGTCCTTGCCTTCCTCGATGTCGGCGCCCAGTTTGGACAGCGCCGCGCCATCCTGCAGCAGCTTGTCATCCACCAGCTCGCGCCGCAACTGTTGCGTCCGCAGCGAAGGCACCCAGTTCGACAGCGCTTGATAACCGCCGAGCCTGTGCTGTGCGATCAGGTTATCCAGCCGCGCCGTCAATTGCTCCTCCCGTTGCAGCACCAGTTCGGCATTTTCCGCACGCACCAGGAAGAATTGCACCGGCGTGGGCGAATCGAGCAGCTTGCCGACGGCCATGTCTTGCTTGAGCATTTGCGGCGGCGGGTTTTGCAGCAGACGGATATCGTCGTTGACACCGAGGCGCAGGCAACCGGCGACGGCAAACACCATGAACAAGCCGCTGACGGCAAGGCTTGCCGGCCGCGTGGTCCAGGCGGGCCAGCGCGGCAGCAGCGCCCCATACCTGCGCACCAGCGCGCCGGCTTGCATGGCCTTCGCGCCGGCGATATAGGGAAACCACGCCGCCACGGTGAGCCAGGCGAAGATCAGGCCGAAGGCGGAAAACAAGGCCATCTGGCGCAAGCCGGGGAAGGGCGTCAGGGCAAGCCCCATGTAGCCGGTCACCGTGGTCAGGAGCGTCAGCAGCAAACCCGGCATGATGCGCTTCAACAGCGTAAAGGAGTCGGTCTCTTGTGCCGTACTCAAGCGGCTGCACAGGAAATAGATGCCGTAATCCTGCGCCACGCCGATCAGGCTGGCGCCGAACACCAGCGTCAGCAAATGAATGCGGCCGAACAAGGTCCAGCACACGATAAAGGCGCCGAGAAAGCCGACACCGATCGAAAGCAGGATCAGGACGATGGGGCGCGGCGAGCGGAAGGCGGCCCACATCAAGAGAATCACGCCGATCAGCGAACCCATGCCTATGGTCGAGACTTCGCGCGCCGCCTGTTCGCTCGCGTCGGCCGCGTGCAGGATCACGCCGGCTTTCAATATGTCGGCCGTGGCAACTTGCGCCCGAGCAGCCGCATCGGCCTCGCGCAACACCGGCATGACGCGTTGCTGCGCGGCGATGGAAAAGGCCGGCGCCTGCAGTACCAGCGGCAGCAGCACGTATTGCCTGCTTCCATCGGAGACGAACAGCAAGCCGTCGCGCGGGCGCACCGGGGTTTCCCTGGCGCGCTCCTGCACCCAATCGCCGAACAGACCGAACGGGTCGTCGCGCCAGGCGCCGAGCTTGGGACCGGAAAAGGGATTGTAGAGCCGGCCGCGCGCCGCTTCGACCCAGTAGTCGGCCGTCCGATGCCGCAAATTCTCCTGTGCCGCCCGCGTCATCAGCACCAGGCTGTGGCGGCTCCACTGGCCCAGCCAATCGCTTTGCAACTCGTCTGCAGCGGCCTGCGGCACGAACAAATCGGCATGGCGCGCCAGTACGGCTTGGAAAGCTTCGGCGGCACGCCTGGCATCGCTCCATTCAGGCGCGCCGATGGCGACCACCAGCCGCTGCTGGGCCGAATCGACCATATGGACGAAGGCCTGCTGCAGGACAGGATCTTGCTCCTCGGCCGGCAAGAGCGCGAGGATGTCGGTATCGGGCGCGATGCGTTTGCCCAGCCACAGAGTGCCGTCGGCCGCAAGCAGCAGACAGACGACCAATCCCCAGGCCAGGGCGAACCATTTGCGCAGGTTCAAAATAATGCCGCCTCTTCAGGCTGCATCGCCTGCTCGCCGCTCTGCATATCCGAAAATACGATCGCGGTATGGTCGCCGCCGGCTTCGTCCATCTTGATGCCGCGCACGTAGCTGTCGCCTGAGAGCGTAATCGCGCCGACGGCTTTGGCCAAGGCCGGTTCGCGCGCCTTCAGGGCGACGTGCCAGCCTTTGCCTTCGACGGCGCCATCGGCCTCGAACAACTTGTCGAGCTGGCTCAAGTCGCCGGCCAGCATGGAAAACAGCACGCTATTGATCATGCGCACCGTCGGTTCCTGCCTGGCGTCGAGCCGCATGGCGACGCGGTCGCCCTGGAAGTTGACGATCTCGTCGCGCGTCAGGCGCAAGGTGGCGGGGAAGGGTTGCAGCGTACGCCACAGGACGCCCTTGCCCTGCACCACGCAAAAGCGGCCGTTCGACAACAAAGGTTTTTTCATGCCGGCCAATTGCTTGGTCTGTTCGAACCTGCCGCACAGGATGGCCGGCTTGGCCAGCATGGCTTCGATCTTTTCCGCGGGAGCGGCGGCTTGCGCGAAAACGGGTAGCAGAAGAACGCAGCAAAAAAGGAAGAATCTGTTCATCATTCAAGTCTCCGACAACGGCGGCAAGCCAAGCCGCTCGAACAGCACGGGCGGCGAGACGAAGCACATCTCTCCCGTGGCGATCTCAACCGCGACTTGCGTCGTGCTGGCGCGGTTCAGGCGCTTGCCGCTGGCGGCATCGCTGATCAGGTAATCGATCTTGAGCCGGTTTTCCCATTCGACGATGTCGGCACGCAGCTTGAGGATTTGCCCGAAGCGCGCGGATCCGGCATAGCGCAATTGCATCTCGATGACGGGCCAGGAATAACCCGAAGCCTCCATCTCGACGTAGTTGTAGCCTATCTTGTCGAACAGGGCGCAGCGCACCTGTTCCAGGTATTTGACGTAGTTGCCGTGCCAGACGATTTGCATCGGGTCGAGATCGTAGAACTGCACCTGGATCTCGATCTCAGCAAACCAGCGGCTCGCTTCATGCTTGACCATAGAGGCTCCAGGCTTGGGAACGAATGCGTTCGACCATCAGGCGCAGGTCCGGTTCCAGGCGGCGGTCTTCGCGGATTTCGCGCACGTCGGCTTCGAGAGCCGCCATCATGGCCGCGAGTGCCGTATCGAGACGATGATCCGGTTGCACACGCTGGCGCAGCCACACACCCTGG
>DASVYZ010000157.1:0-9341 GCA_036391935.1 Burkholderiaceae bacterium
CGGTGCTGATTGCATATCGATCTGGGCGGAACGAGCCGTCGGCGGCACCATGTAATAGTTCATTGAAATCGGAAATGTCGCGAAGCGGTGCCAAAAACCCGCCGAGACAGCGGGCAAGCGCGGACACATTCAATTCACCGCTTTTGCGGACGACAAAACCGTGATCTTCCAAACCTATTCGGTACGCAAATCGCAAACGTTCGACATCGAAGTAGAAACCAATCGGCGTATCTGCCAGTGACGCGGCGGTTTTCCCCAACTGTCGGAGAATTTGCATTCCAGCTCGACTACATTTCACACGTGCACTTGCCGGCGAATCGGGCAGGTCATCTTGCGATAGCGTCAGCCATTGGCGCCGGCCGCTAAGTCCCGGCCCGGAATCGGGTTCGACCAAAACCTCGTCATGGTCTAGGCAAATCCACATGCCAGGGAGTTGGTGTGCACGATGCCAGTATGGGATTCCCCATTGATGTATATCTTCGGCCACACACTTTGTAAGCGTGTCGCCAGCACCGTAGTTGACTGCCGGCCAAAGTCGTGTGCATGACTGCGCACGAAATGCAGATGCATGCTAGACGTCAATCACCTTGCGCAGCAATCCAGGCGAGACACGCCACTGCTCTCCATCGCACAGCAGCGAGCAAGTCTTGGCATTCATGCGAATAATGGTGCCGAAGCGCTCGCGCAAGTGCTTGTCGGTGAAACTCACGGTATCGCCCAGCTTGAAAGATTCGACATCGGCGCGACGTGACGGCACCGGCGGTGCCTGTTCGGTGGAGGCGCCTGGCTCGGCGACCACGGCTGCATAAGGCAAAGTCCAACGCGTGCGCGTCGCCTCGTCTTGGACAATTACCTGGGCCGGTTGCAATTGCAACACGCGCCCCGGCACGAGCGTACCGTGTCGGTGGTCGAAATACATGACCTGCGCACCGAGGTGCAAGTGGCGACGCACGTCAAGAATCCGCTTCGGATCGGTCAGCATCCGGTTGATGGCCAGGCTCAGCTCATACAGGTCGAGGCTAGGGGCGTTACGCAGAACGTCAAGGAGTCGGCTATCCATGCCAATAGTCTACCGCAAGCGCCATGTTGCGAACCCGATGAGGCTCACGACAGCTCACAACCGGCTGGCAACGTTCCAAGGCAGCAAGTCATTGACCCGATTGATCGGATGGTCGGCGATGTGTGTCAAGACGTGACGCAAATACGCTTCGGGATCGATGTCGTTGAGCCGGCAAGTGCCGATGAGCGAGTACATCGCGGCGGCACGCTCGCCGCCGCTGTCGGCCCCCATGAACAGGAAATTCTTGCGCCCGAGACAGCACCCGCGCAGGGCATTCTCTGCGATATTGTTGTCGATCTCCACCCGTCCGTCCTCGCAATAGTAGGTCAAGGCCCGCCATTGGTTGAGCATGTAATTGATCGCCTTGGTCGTGTCCGACTGGGTCGATAGCGTCAGCAGGCGTTGGCGCAGCCAGATTTCCAGACTGTCAAGCAGAGGGCGGGATTGCGCCTGCCGCACCTGTTCCCGCTCGTTGGGCGGACGGCCGCGAATCTGCGCTTCGATGGCATACAGTTCGCCGATCCGGCGCAAGGCCTCGGTCGTCGTTTCCGTTGCCCGCCGCGCATGCAGGTCGTGTATCTTGCGTCTGGCATGCGCCATGCAAGCCGCCTCCTTGACCAACCCATCGGCGAAGACCTCGTTGTAACCGGGGAAGGCATCAGCCTGCAGCACCCCCTGGAAACCTGCCAGATGCGCCTGGGGATGCTGGCCTTGCCGATTCGGGGAATAGGCAAACCAAGTTGCCGCCGGTGTCGCTGCCCCCGCGTTGCGGTCATCGCGCACATAGACCCATAAGCGGCCCGTCTTGGTCTGGCCATTTCCCGGCGCCAGCACCGGCATGGGCGTATCGTCCGCATGCACCTTACCCGGTGCCAGCACATACTGACGCAAGGCGTCAACCAATGGGGTCATCAAGGCGCCGCAGGCGCCGACCCAGCGCGCCATCGTGGAGCGATCCAATTTCACACCCTGCCGCTCATAAATCGCGGCTTGCCGGTACAACGGCTGATGATCGGCGAATTTAGACACGAGGATATGAGCCAGCAGCCCTGGGGCGGCGATGCCGCGATCAATCGGCCGACTCGGCGCCGGCGTCTGTAAGATGCAGTCGCAAGAGGCACAGGCCTTCTTGCGCCGGACGTGGCGGATCACCTTGAACGCCGAGGCGATGATGTCCAGTTGTTCCGACACCTCCTCGCCCAAGGGCTTGAGATGCCCGCCGCACTGCGGGCAGGCCGGCTCCGAAGGATCGATCACATGCTCCTCACGCGGCAGGTGTTCGGGCAATGGTTGGCGGGGTGACTTCTGGCGAGCGGCATTTGGCGCTGCTTGCTTCTCCTCGGCGGCGCCTTCTTCGGCCACCAGGTCTTCCAGCCGTGTTTCCAGCTGTTCGATCTGGCGGTCGAGCTTCTCGGATTTGCGGCCAAACTGTAGTCGTTTGAGCTTGGCGAGCTGGAGTTTCAATTGCTCGATTTCGAGCGAACGGACGTTGAGTGCTTGTTCCAGTGTGGAAACCGTTCCGCGCAACTGGGCGATTTCGCCGTCGCGTTGTTGCAGCAGTGCCTTCAAGGCGTCGATGTCGTCCGGCAAGCTGGTGGGGTGGGAAGGCATGCGCGGAGTTTACGCACCTCCGGTTGAGTTTACAAGCCCAATCCCATACAACGGGCTTACAGTGCTGACAAGGGCGGCCAGGTGCGCGCCGGTTGCTTCCAGTCGATCCCTTCGAGCAGCATCGACAATTGGGCCGGCGTCAGATGCACTGTGCCGCTGTCGGCCTGGGGCCAGACGAAACGACCGCGTTCCAATCGCTTCGACAGCAAGCACAGACCATCGCCGCTGGACCACAGGACTTTGACGACATTGCCGCGTCGTCCTCGGAACACGAACACATGACCGGAGAACGGGTCTTCCACCAGTGCCATCTGTACCTTGGCCGCCAACCCGTTGAATCCGGCGCGCATGTCGGTCACGCCTGCGGCGATCCAGATGCGGGTGCCTGCCGGCAAGCCGATCATGGGCGCAAGTTCTGCAATACCGCTGCCAGCATTGCCGGGTCGGCGCAGCCATGAATGCGGACGACTGCGCCGGCACATTCGATTTCGATCATGCCTGTCGGTGCCGCCTTTGTCATCAATGGCGCTGCGACGCGACCTGGCTTTGGCTTGGCTTTGGGCGGCGCGTCATTGGTAGCGGCAACGATGTCGACCGGCAGCAGCGCAATGCAACTCCGCGTTGCCGCAGCCAGCTCAGCCGTTTGCTCCTGCCGGCACCATTTGAATAGCAAGTTGGCGTTGATGCCGTGCTCCCGCGCGAGCTTTGACACCGACACGCCAGGCTCTCGCGCCGCCTGCACCAGTTTCTGCTTGAATTCCCGCGGATAGTTCGGCCGTCCCTTGCGAGTGCCCGGCTTGCTGTCTTGTGCGTCCAAAATGGTTCCCACCAAAAAAGTAGTGGGCGCTACTTTGGCCTATTCCTTTACTGGCGCATAGACGGTGATGGCGTCACGCTTACCGATCATGAGAAAAATTCTTTATAAATAAATTGATTGTAAACCCACTCGACGCCGCGCTAAGGCAGTCTGAAATTGACGAATCACCGACGTCAGCGTCGACCGGCTCGCCGCAACTCAAAAGTTGCCAATCATAAATTCCGACGTCATGTCGGGAAATGTTGATGCAAAGGGCGCACATGATGTCGGTGAATTCCAAAAGGGAAGTTACCATTCGATCAACAGTGATGTCACTGGGTCATTTCCCGGAGGCGACATTAGTCGTGGGGACGAAGGAATATATCGTATCGCCGAGCGGCCATTCAAGACACTTTGCCAATGCAATTTCAAGGAGCGCCATTTCAAGATGCGTTTTATCGACGTGTAAGATCGAGGTGGGCGCACCAAGTCCTTGGAATATAATTTCTTTCCCCACTGTTCTCTACTCTTTCCAGGCTAATTACTGATGGCATCTTCCGACGACAATCTCAGCATGGCGCTGTTCTGCGATTTTGAAAACGTCGCGCTCGGCGTGCGCGACGCCAAGTATGAAAAATTCGATATCAAGCCGGTGCTTGAGCGGCTGCTGCTCAAAGGCAGCATCGTCGTCAAGAAAGCATATTGCGACTGGGACCGCTACAAGGGCTTCAAGGCGACCATGCACGAAGCCAATTTCGAATTGATCGAAATCCCGCATGTGCGCCAATCCGGAAAAAATTCCGCCGATATCAGAATGGTGGTTGATGCGCTCGACCTGTGCCACACCAAATCGCATGTCAATACCTTCGTCATCATCAGCGGCGATTCCGACTTTTCTCCGCTGGTATCGAAGCTCCGCGAAAACGCCAAGCAAGTGATCGGCGTCGGCGTCAAGCAGTCGACGTCCGACCTGCTGGTAGCCAATTGCGACGAATTCATTTTTTACGACGATCTCGTGCGCGAAAGCCGCCGCACAAGCCCGCGGCGTGACAACCGTGACGCGCCGCACGCAACAAGACCTCCAATGGAAGAAGGCCACCGCAGGGAAGACCCCGAGCTGCGCCGGGCGCAGGCCATCGACATGGCCGTCGAAACCTTTGACGCCCTCATGTCTGCGCGCGGCGACAGCGGCAAGATTTGGGCGTCGGCGATCAAGCAGGCGATAAAACGCCGCGAGCCGGGCTTCAATGAATCCCACTATGGCTTTCGTACCTTCGGCAACTTGCTGGAAGAAGCGCACTCGCGCGGCCTGCTCCAAGTCGGGCGCGACGAGAAATCAGGCACCTACGCCTACCGCGGCAGCCCGGTTGCGGCCAGCGCGCCAGCCGGTGTGGAGCCAAGCCCGGGAAGCAATGACGCGGCCTCAGCGGCGGCTGAATCCGTGCAAGCGTTGGATGCCGTTCCTGAGTCGGTAGAAACGGTGGCAGCGGTGGCCGCCGAGCCGCGTCGGCGCTCGTCTGGCAGACGCAAGCAGGCAACGAGTACGCCGGAGGAGGTGACCGATGCCATGCCTGAGCCACAGCCAGAAATGCCGGACGCGGCTTTACCGGAAGAGGAGGCGACTTCCATGAGCAGTGGCGCAAAGCCGGGTAAAAAAGCCGCTTCGCCGCGTCAGCCGCGGAAAAGACAGGCGACTACCAAGCGCGAATGATCTGGCACGCATTTGCAATTGCTTCCCACGGCGCACACCGGCGCCCAGATGTAGACGCCGAGAGAGTCACTGGAGTCGGAAGACGTGAATCGCGTGTTCGAGCCGACTACGGCCTGTCGGCAGCTGGAATGGCAATCAGTCAGTTGTAAAATCTTTGTTGTCACCGATAGTGCGCTGGCAACGGCGGGTTCGAGGCTGTTGCCGACGACCGATCTCCCAATTTCTTGCGTTTCGAATGACCGGTTCATGACGGCCTGGGGGAACCCTCCGACGTGACAGGATTGGTATGCAAACGGGTGGCAATTTCCAAACACGCGGACATGGCAGGTAATGAGATGGTCGCCCCCGCCCCGGAGTGAGTTACGCTACATTGATTAGCCGGCATCGAGTTGCAAGCATAGCGCCGCGTCTCCTCGTATCTACAATCGGTTCGCCATCGCCCTCAGTGAAGTTGTGTCGAACCGTCTTCATGCGCAGGCTTGACCAGCCGCACCTCCACCGATTCGCGATCGAGACGGTCTGCGCCGAGCACGCACCAGCCGGTGCTGCTGCCGGGCGTTTGCGGGGACCAGACGAATTGGGATGCCGCCACTCCTTTGTCGCCGACAGTGAGGTTGCACTGGCCTGGTCGCCGCGGGCTTTCATTGTTGACGTAGAAGCCGGTGCCGCGCAATTCGAGCAATCTCAGGTGTATGCGCGATACCTTTGAAAAACATTCATCAATGGAGAAGCCGTTGCCATCGATCTCGCGGCCGATGGAGAACGGCAGGCCATGGATGGCGACGGTATCGACATGCCCTTTCGCGTTGCGCACCTGCAGCCAGGCCAGCGGAGCGGCTTTGGCCGATGCGGTCAGCAGCGTCGGCTTTGCGGTTTCCCTTCCGAGTTCCTTGAAGCGAAACAATTTTTCCTCGCCCACGCCAAGGTTTTCCGGCTCCTTGGCATCAAGCGGCGCAGGCCGGCCCGCCGACCTTGCCAACACGAAGGCTTTGAGGGGAATCTCGGCGTTGGGAGACGGCGCCTTTGTCGAAGGTGCGGCATCCCGCATTGCCTGCGGCAGGAGGGCGGTTCCCTCGCCTTTTGCCTTGCCATGCCAGTATTCGCAGCGCGGCGCATCGGGCAGATTGGTCAAGGTGAATTCGCCTTCGCCAAGCAAATTGAAGCGTTGTCCGTCCGCCAGCCTGCGGCCGCGAGCGACGTAGGTGCCGTGCTTTGACCTGTCTATGAGATACACGCACTGCAAGACATGATCCCAATCCAATACAAGATGCCGGTTGGACACATACCTTCCATTTGCCTGAATGTCCGCATGCGGAGAACTTCCCATGACTGCGGGAAGGCGTTCAATGGCAATGTCGCGCGCACCCGAAGCGTCGGACAAGCGCAAATGGAAGTCGTGGTCCGGCTTGACTGAGACGTCTGCTGCCGTGCCGCGTGTCGGCAAACCTGGCGGGATGTCTTCCCGAATTTCGCGTATGTCATCGTCAAAATAAACCTGCATGGCAATTTTTTCCTGGCCGATGCAAGCCCATGCCTCGACGTTGCTGCCAACCAATTCGGCCTCGGGGACTATGCTCAGTCCATAGTACTGCGACAAGTCAATCGCGCCCGCGCATGGCAGGCCGTTCAGCACCGCCTTGGAAACCGTGCTCAGAAGCGATGGCGACAATTCGCCGATTTCCTTGAGCACATGGGCGTTCCCCGCCGTTTCGCGAATTTGCATTTGCTTGATTTGCCAACGCAAGCCGGGGACATTGCGCAGCAGCGGCGCGACGTTGGCGAGGAAATAGGCTTCCGCTGCACGTGCCATGGCGCGCAGCACGGCTTCCTGGTGGCCGGGCTGATTCGGCAGCGCCACCGGGGCGATGGGCGCCGGGTCGAATAGCGGATCGCCTGCCGCGGCATTGTCATCGTACTGGTCGAAGCCGAAGTCGGGGACCGGTTCGACGAAGAATTCCTTGACGCTGCGTAGCATATTACCGATGAAGTCGCCCATAATATTGTTCCCGATGAAGTTACCGATGATTTTCGCCAGCCGTTCGGCCGTGGCGTGCTGCGCTACCCCAAGGGTGCGGTATCGGCGGATCGAGCCAGAGTTGGTGCCTTGCCAGGTTGCCGTCGCCGATCACGGAAATTTGTGCGCCCTGTTGTCCAAGCCATGCCACAAGTTGCACGAATTGCCCCCCTCTTTGCCCCCCTCTTTGCGCCCTGCCCGCTGCGTCATGCAGCAAGCCTGTGGCCAGGCGCAAGGATATGCGTTCCGGGCGCCACTTTCCTGCGTGCCGATGGCAGCATTCATACAGCACGCCCTTCACTTGCAGGCTCACGCTCGCCCAGCTTGCGCCATCCAGGGTGATGCAGGTACGGTTCATGTCCAAGGTCTCAAAAATTTCTAATCAAGCGAAAACCCAGCTCGGCGGCGATGTTTGCGCCGACATCTCCCTTCGCATCGATCCAGCCGTCGTTGCGATAGTTGCGTTCGGCCAGCACGACTACGACCCTGGTCCATGGCCCGGCAGCGGCGGCAGGCTTGTCGCGCACCACGGCGGCATACCATTTGAAAGGCGTCTGGACGCAGCGCCCCCGTTCTCTTTCCAGGGCGCGACGCTGCGCGGAACCGGCCGGCGTTTCCGATAGCCGACGCCCGATGTCATGGCAGGCTTGCGCCCTCTCGTCCCAGGAATAGGCTTCGTCGGCAAATCCTGGCGTGCCCGTCTTTCCCGCCACCCCGGTCAAACGGCGACAGGCTCGAATCGCATCACCGGTGTCGCGGTACGCTTCGGCGCATCCGCTCGTGGCTGTGCCGCCTCGGTGCGTCTGCGACATGCCGGCAAGAACGAAATCCGCCTCCTGCTTGCCGACACGGACCGGCGTGCGCGCGGTGTCCGCCGCGAGGGTACGTGGCTCGCCGGCAACCTTGCCGCTTATCGACTGCAACAGGTGGAGCGATGGCTGTTCATGCACGCCGTTCGCCGCAGCGGCAATTCTTCTCAGCATATCGGCAATGGTGAGGGGAGATGCCACAGCGTTGCCTTGTCCCAGCAATTCCGATGCGACGTTGGCGATGTCGCCGTCGCATTTGCTCCAGCGCTTGTCGATTGCGCACCGCCTGGCCTGTTCTGCATCGTAACGCACGGGCATGGCATGCCAGGCAGCGTCGCGTCCGGGCATTTGCATGAAGCGCGGCGTCATGCGATAAGCGGTTTGCCGGTCCGACGCTTGTTTCGTCAGCGCAAGCAAATCGGCGGATTCGACATTCCAGCCCAGATCGCCCGCTACATCGGCGATGCGCGCCAATCGCGTGCAGCCGGAGAATCCGGTGTCGCGGCAAAAAGCCCTGTCGAGGAAATCGGGCGAGTCCGAGTTTTTCAGCTCTTCCAATAGGGACTTCCGGATGGCGCTGCCGGGCGATCTCAACTTTGCCCCCAGCACAGGGTCGCGCATGAAGGCAATCGCCATGATGGGCTTGACCAGGGAAGCCGGTTTGGCGTCGGCAAAGGCATGATGATCGAGCTTGCCCGCCAACGGCCGCTCGCGTTCAAGCGCGGGCGTCGGGCAATGTGGCGGCAGCGTTCTTCCTCCATGTTCTGCCTCGTAGCACGGGGAATGTGCAGATGCAAGCGCCTCGACAGCGCCGGTTTTGACATCCACGATGGCCACGCCAAACATGCGCGCCGCCGCGCCCTCGACATTCTGCGGCCAAGTCTCTTCCGGCAGTCCGGCGGAGGAGCAGGCATCCATGTGGCCGGTCATGCAATCGGCCATCGATTGCGCACTGGCTTGCAGCGATGCGTCGAGCGTCAATTCGACATGCGCGCCTTGCGGAATCGTTACGCCATCCCGATCGATTTGATTCATTGGAACGGCCGCATCTCGCGCAAGCGGAGCGCGCCATTGATTGTCGAGGCGCCGAATCAGCGGATTCAATCCGGAAGGGACAACCCCATCCTGTATCGTCAGCGCCGGTCGACCGCAGAGCAGGCCTATTGCCGGGTTATAGCTGCTCTTTTCGTCCAGAGGCCAGAGTACCTTGCCGTGAGACGATCGCAGGAACAGGCAGCCGGCCAGCGGACGCCAGGGATCGAGCACCCGCCTGAGCTCGCCGTCTGCTGTTCGATAGTCGTGTACCCGCCTGGCGACGGTTGCATGCCCGTTGGCCGCCA
>DASVYZ010000158.1:0-2450 GCA_036391935.1 Burkholderiaceae bacterium
CCAGGTGCACGTCGATAGCCTGCAGCACCTGCTCCACCGTCCTTTGCTGGGTTTGCTTGAGCACGGCGAAGGCGGAGCGGTAGCGCATGGCTTCATCCATCGGGATTTCGGCCAGGGCGTCGATTGCTTCGCTCAAGGCCGAATACGCTGTCGGGCGGCTCAATACCACGCCAAGCAACTCGGCGGTCATGCCGCTCGGCTTGGCAGTTTGGACCGTGGCGGTTTCCGGCCTTGCGCCTGGATTGGCCAGATTGACCGGATTGAGCTGTTTGCTCTCCCTGACGGCCGCCGGCACTGCCGGTGCGGCAGGCCGGACCGGGTCTTCCTGCCACACCAGATCGCGCGCGCCATGCAACAGGCGCGTGGCGAAACTTTCGTGGCTTTCATTGATGCTCATGGCTGCTCCCTGATTGATCTTGCGACGTGTCTTGTCGTTGAAATCAGGATAGCCACGCGGGCGTAAAGAGTGCGTAACGAGTTGAGGGAGGGGAGTAAACGGGGAGTAAACGTATTTGCGAATGATGGCCGGTCACTCCTCGCTCGCAGGCGGGAGGGGATCTTTGATGCGCATTTATGCCGTGTTTACACGTGATGGCCAACTCGTTACCAAATATTTAGGCCGTTACGGTTACACTGTGCTCCATGGATACCGCACCATCAGCCCAGGAACCCGCCATCAGGCCGCGCGGCAGGCTGCGCATCTATTTCGGCGCCGGTGCCGGCGTGGGCAAGACCTATGTCATGCTGCTGGCGGCCGGCAAGGAACGCGCCGCCGGGCGCCGCGTGTTGTTGGCGGCGATGGGCGACGGCGGCCAGGAAGAGCTGGCCGCGTTGCAAAGCGGCTTCGAAGTCTTGCGCGCGGCGGACGATCGCGCCGCCTTCGACCTCGACGCTGCGCTGGCCTGGAAGCCGGACGTGATCGCGCTGGACCGCCTGGCCTGCGCGAATTGCGAGTCGTCGCGCCACCCGCAACGCTGGCAAGACGTCGAGGAATTGCTCGGCGCCGGCATCGACGTCTTTACTACCTTGAACGTGCAAGACCTGGAAAGCCTGCGCGACGTGGTGGCCGACATCACCGGTGCGCGTTCGCGCGATACCGTGCCCGATGCCATGTTCGACGGCGCCGACCAGGTGATCCTGATCGACGTGCCGGTCGATGAAGTGCTGGCACGCTATCAGGCCGGCAAGGTGCGAGGTGCGGACGGTGAGGCCGGCTTCCTGCGCAAGGGCCATTTGATGGCATTGCGCGAGCTGGCCCTGCGCCGCACGGCGCAACGCGTGGGGGACGACGTGCTGGCCCAGCGCAGCGACGAGGACGGCGCGCCGGTGTGGAAAACCGGCGCCGGCTTGCTCGCCTGCATCGGCCCGGGCTCTGGCTCGGAAGGCCTGGTGCGCAGCGCCGCGCGCCTGGCCAAGGAGCTTGGCACAGGATGGCGCGCGGTTTATGTCGAGACGCCGCGCCTGCAGCGCCTCTCGCCTCTGCAGCACGAATGCATCTCGCGCAGCCTCAAGCTGGCAGCCGAGCTCGGCGCGGCTACCGCCGTGCTCGGCGGGCGGGATGTGGCCGGCGCGATAGCCGATTACGCACGCAGCCTGAATGTCTCGAAGGTAGTGTGCCGCCACAGCCACCGGAACTGGCGCTTTCCCTGGAATGCAGACCTGGCCGAACGCATTGCCGATCTCGCCCCGGACATCGACATCATCGAAATCGGCAGCGAGTCGGGCGACAGCGCATCCCGGACTGCAAGCGGCCGCCGGGCCTCGGCGGCGGCCCTGGGGCCGCAAACGCTGGTCCAGCAGCAATGGCGCCGCCGCTATGGCTGGGCCGTGGCGGCCAGCCTCGCTACGGCAGTCGCGGCCTGGCCGCTGACGCCTTATCTCGACCTGGCCAATATCGGCTTGCTGTTTCTGCTGACCGTGGTCGCGGTCACTGTGCGCTTCGGCCGCGGCCCTTCGCTTGCGGCGGCGGTAACGGCAATTGGCGCCTTCGATTTCCTGTTCGTGCCGCCGCGCTTTTCCTTCGTCATCTACGATTGGCAATATTCGGTCACCTTCATTGTCATGTTTCTGATCGCCGTGATGACCGGCAAGCTGACGTCCGATTTACGCTACCAGGCTGCCATCGCACTGCAGCGCGAGGCACGTTCGCGCGCCCTGTATGAATATGCGCGCACGCTGTCGGCCTGCCTGCAGACGGTGCAGATTTTTGAAGAGACGCGCGCCGCGATCCAGACCGTGTTCTGTGCACGCACCACGCTGCTCCTGCCCGACGCCGCGGGACGCCTGCAGTATCCGGAAGCCGGCGCGAGATTGAATGTGTTCGATATGGGCGTGGCCCAATGGGCGTATGACCACGGCGTGCCGGCCGGCCTCGGCACCGATACCTTGCCGGCCGGCGCATTGTTTTACCTGCCCCTGGTCGCGCCGATGCGCACGCGCGGCGTGCTCGC
>DASVYZ010000159.1:0-2477 GCA_036391935.1 Burkholderiaceae bacterium
CGATGATTTGCGCGCTTTGCTTGATCAGCCGCAGTTGTGGGTTAACCGGGTGTATCCGGAAGAATTGACTCATAACTTCCAATCATGCCACACCGGCTGCAGATCGGAAGGCAGCGGCGGCAAGGTGCCGATATCGACGCGCGATTCTTCCGGTCCGTGGAAGTCCGAACCGCGCGACGCGAGCAAGCCGTAGCGGCGCGCGACGTTGGCATAGGTGTCGTACTGGTCCGGGCTATGGCTGCCCGTAATCACTTCGATGCCGGTGCCGCCGCTTTGCTTGAATTCATGGACGAATTCGTCGAACGCCAGATCCGACAGCTTGTAGCGCCCCGGATGCGCCACGATGGCCGCTCCGCCCGCATCGCGAATCCAGCGCACGGCATCTTTCAGGTAAGCCCAGCGGTGCGGCACATAGCCCGGTTTGCCTTCGACGAGATAGTTCTTGAACACATCCTGGATCGTTTCGCCCTTGCCGATTTCGATCAGGTAGCGCGCGAAATGCGTGCGCGACAAGAGGTCGGGATTGCCGGCATATTTCATCGCGCCTTCGAAGGCCGAAGGTATGCCGAGCGAGTCCAGCTTTTGCGCCATTTCCTTCGCGCGCGGCTCACGCCCGTTGCGCGTCCATGCCAGGCCTTGCAGCAGGGCCGCATCGGTTTCATCGACACCGAGGCCGACGATATGGATGGTTTTTCCGGCCCAGGTGACGGAAATCTCCACCCCTGTGACATAGGGCAGATTTGCCGCCTCCGCCGCGGCGCGCGCTTCGGCGATGCCGCCGACTTCGTCGTGATCGGTCAGCGCCCACAGCTCAACGCCATTGGCTTTGGCGCGCGCGGCCACCTCGGCCGGTTTCAGCGTGCCGTCGGAAATATTGGAGTGGCAGTGTAGGTCGGCGTTCAACATCATGGAGGGGGTGATCGCGGGCATTTCGCGGCCTGCTGGCGCTATTGTACGCCGAATGGGATGGGCGGGTCGGCGATCCCGATACTTTGTCGACAAGGATGCTCCCGGATCCCCGTCCGCAAGCGGCAGAGGGGTTGGAGACGCCGGGAGATAGCGATAACGACTGGCGCAGAAGCGAGAGCGGCCGATTCGATGCCGGTTCGTGAACGTTGATTGCTCACTCTTTCCAGCAAAACCCCATGAATATGGTATGGCGCAGCCACGCGTGAACGCTTAAGCTTTGCCTACATTTAATAATCTCGCCACAGCAGTGTTTTACATGGCCAAGCCCAGGAATACCAAGATCATGATTTACGTTGCACACACAGAATCGACGGCCCGCCCTCCCCGCAACCACAACATGGTCGAAAACAGGCTGACCGGCCCCGGTGCGCAATTGAAGTCGTGCATGGAGCAGCGCTTGCTCATGCAGGCAGGGCACAACCGTTCGCTCGTGTTCGGCCCGGCCATCGTGCGCAGGGGCCGCTCCGGCCCGCGTAGGTGCCAGGCCGGTGAAACCGAGGCGCGCAGCGTCAACCGGCTGTGGTACGGCCGCGCCCTGGTCGCACTGCGTACCTATCCGCAATGGACGCTGCGCAGCGCGGCAATCGAGCAGCGCCGCAGCGACATGGACGGTCGCGAGGCTGGTCCGATCAAGCTGGGCAGCCCAGTGCAATAAATGGGTAAAATGGCTTGTTTCTTATCGGAGACAAGCCCGTGACCATCACCGTAAAACGCAGCGAACCCGGCGCCACGCGCCAGACCATCACCATCGGCGCCCACGCCCTGGCCGCCGACATGACGATCGAGGAAGGCGGCGCCGATGCCGGCCCCAGCCCGCACGACCTGTATGACGCGGCGCTCGGCGCCTGCAAGGCCTTGACGGTCTTGTGGTATGCCAACAAGAAGGGCATTCCGGTCGCCGATATCCAGACCACCATCGAACGCGACGCCTCGGAAGAGCGCCATGGCACCTATCGCCTGGCGGCCACGCTGGCCATCGGCGGCGAGTTGAGCGAAGCGCAATTGCGCGAGCTTGAATCGGTGGCCGGCAAGTGCCCGGTGCACAAGCTCATGGCCACGGTGACGACCGAGATCACCACCAAGGTGGAACGCCTGCCATGAGCATCGCCCTGCGACTGAAAGGCCACGAGCATGACCTCGGCGGCGGTTTCATCGTGCGCCGCCTGTTGCCGGCCGGCGCGCGCCAGGCGGTCGGCCCCATCCTGTTCTTCGATCACTTCGGCCCGGTCACGATTGAACCGGGCAAGGGTAACAATGTACGGCCCCATCCGCACATCGGCCTGGCCACGGTGAGCTATCTGTTCGAGGGCGCCATTCTGCACCGCGACAGCCTGGGTTCGGTACAGCGCATCGAACCGGGCGCAATCAACTGGATGACGGCCGGCAGCGGCATCGTGCATTCGGAACGCGAACCGGAAGACTTGCATGACGCGCAGTACCGGATGCACGGCATCCAGCTCTGGGCTGCGCTGCCGGTCGCGCACGAAGAGACCGCGCCTTCATTCGCG
>DASVYZ010000160.1:0-2623 GCA_036391935.1 Burkholderiaceae bacterium
GCGGCCGGCAAGGCGGTGATGATGACGAACGGGTCCAGCCACGACTGGAAATTGACGACGATCAAGAGATAGATTAGCCCGATCGCCCCAATCAGCCCGAACAGCAGGCCGCTATAGGCGGACTGCATCTCCTGGACCTGCCCGCGCAATACGACTTCCGAGCCCTTGGGCACGGAGGAAGCCGTGTCCTGCAATACCTTGCGGATATCGTCGGCGATGGCTCCCAGGCCGCGCCCCTGCGGCGAGCCGAAAATGTCGATGGTCGGCTGCACATCGTAATGCGACACCACGCCTTCGCCCTGCCCCCGGGTGATCGTGGCGAGCCCGCCCAATATCTGCATGCCGGCGGCGGCGCCGGCATTGACGGGAATATTCTGCAATTCGGGCAAGGTGTCGAGCTGGTATTGCGGCACCTGCACCACCAGCGGATAGGATACGCTGTTCCTCGGGTCCACCCAGAAATTGGGCGCCGTCTGCAAGCTTCCGGACAAGGACACCAGCAAGCTGGTGGCGATATCGCGCTGGCTCAAACCCAGATCCTGCGCCCGCGCACGATCGACGTCGACGTGGAATTCCGGCGCATTGAAGACTTGCTGTACCCGCAGGTCGACCAGTCCGGGAATCTTTCCGAGGCGCTCGAGCAGATCGGTGGCGTACGCCTGGTTTTCCCTGCGCTTGAAGCCGATCACCTGCACGTCGATCGGCGCCGGCAAACCGAAATTCAGAATCTGGCTGACGATGTCCGCGGGCAGAAACGCAAAGGAAACGCCTGGAAATTCCTCCCTGAGCCTGTCGCGCAGGGTTTTGACATAGCCCGCGGTCGGTCGATGTCCCTTGACGAGCGAAATCAGGATATCGGCATCGCCCGGCCCGATCGGAGACGAATTGCTGTACGAAAGATTGATGCCGCTGATCGGCAGGCCGATGTTGTCGACGATATTGTCGATTTCCGCCGCAGGTATTTGCGCGCGTATGGCGCGTTCGATATTGTCACAGAGGCGGGTTGTCTCTTCGAGACGCGTGCCGGTTTGCGCGCGTATGTGAAGCTTGATCTGGCCGGCATCGACCGAGGGAAAGAAGTTTTCTCCCAGCCACGGAAGCAACGCAAACGACAGCAATACGAAGGCGAGAAAACCGGCCACGAACGTCAGCCGATATTCCAGCGCCAGCGCCAGCAAATCCCGATAGCCGTTACGCGCGGCCATAAAGGCGGCCTCGAACCTGTGCTGGAACGCGGCCAGGGGATTGCCGCGCCGCGCGTGCGGTTCCCCTTCACGCTCGACGCGCTGGCGCAACAGAAATTTCGCCAGCGTCGGCACCAGGGTGCGCGACAGGACAAACGAAGACATCATGGCGAATATCACTGCTTCGGCCAGCGGCACAAACAAATATTGCGCCACCCCGTGCATGAAAAACATCGGCACGAACACGATGCAGATGCTGAGCAGGGATACAAACGCCGGGATCACAATCTGGCTGGCGCCGTCCATGATGGCGGTTTCCACCTCCTTGCCCTGCTCGAGATGCCAATTCATGTTTTCAATGGTCACCGTGGCGTCGTCGACCAGGATGCCGACCGCCAGGGCCAATCCGCCCAGCGTCATGATGTTGATGGTCTGCCCGGCGGCGGAGAGGCCCACGATGGCTGAGAGGACGGCCAGGGGGATCGACACGGTGATGATCAAGGTGGAGCGCCAGCTTCCCAGAAACAGCAGGATCATCAAGGCGGTCAGGGAGGCGGCAATCACGCCTTCCCGTATCACCCCGGAGATCGCGGCATTGACGAAGATCGATTGATCGCCCACAAGCCCCACCTTCAGGCCGGGCGGCGCACCGGCTTCGATTTTCGGCAACAAACGCTTCACGTGTTCGATAATGCTCAAGGTCGAGGCGGCGCCGTTCTTCTGTATGGTCGTCAACACCGAATGCCGTCCATTGACGCGCACCATGTTGTACTGCGGCGAAAAGCCGTCCCAGACATGCGCCACGTCGCGCAGAAAAACGGTCGTGCCGTCGATCGATTTGATGGGCAAATCGTTGAGTTCTTCGAGCACGTTCGGACTGGCATTGAGGCGGACGTTGTATTCGAAGGCGCCTATCTTTTCCGTGCCCGCCGGAAGAATCAGGTTCTGCCTGTCGATTGCGCCGGTGACGTCGGCCGGCGAAAGTCCCTTTGCGCGCAGGGCGGCAAGATCGAGGTCGACCTGTATCTGCCTGTTCTTTCCGCCATATGGCGAGGGCACCGCAGCGCCCTCGACTTCCGCCAATTGCGGACGGATGAAATTGTTGGAGATATCGAACAGTTGATTGTCGAGCAGCGTATCGCTCGATAACGCCAGTTGCAAAATCGGCACGCTGGAAGCATTGTAGGTCAGGATCAGCGGTGGCGTGATGCCCGGCGGCAGGCGCTTCAACACCGTCTGCGACAATGCCGTAACCTGGCTGACTGCCGCATTGATGTTGACGCCGGGTTGGAAGAAAACCTTGACCACGCCGACGCCGGGCAACGACTGCGATTCGATATGCTCGATATCGTTGACTGTCGTCGTCATTTGCCTTTCATAGTAGGTGACGATGCGGTCGGCGATGTCGGCAGGCGGCAAGCCATTGTAGGTCCACACTG
>DASVYZ010000161.1:0-1961 GCA_036391935.1 Burkholderiaceae bacterium
CGCTGCCTGCAGCTCTGGCAGTGTGCCGACCGCGCCGGGAATCACGATCACACCGGGAATCAGGTGATTGGTCAATTCCGCCGCCAGCGCTTCCTGGCTCAGCTTGTCCGGGTTGCTGTCGTTTTCGCGCAGGCGGGCGGCCTGTTCCCAGATCGCGTTGTGGCAGGACAGGAACACGGCGCCGCGCTTCTGCAAGGCGACGATGGTGCCGTTCTGCGAGGAATAGACGCCGGCCGGGTTTTCATAGTCGGCCGGGTCGGCCGACGCGGCTTCCTTTTCCACGATCAGCACGTTCTTATCGAAACCCTTGCCGGCCAGTTTGCCGATATTGTATTTGTCCCAGGTTTCCTGATCGTACAGCGCGTAGTTCGCCGAGCCGTGCGTGGCCGAGACGACCAGGAAGTCGGGGTGGCCGAAGGACCAGACTTGCGTGTTCAAGGAATTGCGCATCGTGTTGATCCAGGGGCCGGCAATGTCGGTGTTGTCCCAGACCTGCTTGTGCCTGGACTTGTAGGCCAGCACTTCGGCCAGCGCCTCGTGATCCCATTGGTCGGGGTTGTTCAAGATCATCGGCACGGTCTTGAAATCGCGCCGGCGCGGCGCCTTGGCCAGGCGCGCGGTCAGTTCGCTCAGGCCCTTGGCGCCATCATCGGTCGCCGCCGCCTTGGCGGCCCTCGCTGCGGCGTGCGCATCCATGCCGCCCAATGCCGCCGTACCGGCCGCGAAAGCCAGTCCCAGTTTTTGTATTGCGCCACGCCTGCTGTTTGTGTCCATCTCGTTCTCCTTGGTATCGATAGAATGCCGGCGTTCCGGCGCAATGTGGTTTGACTGCTCAATCCCTTGCCGGGGCGCCGTCCTTGCCGGCGTTGCGCGCCTTCACGGCTTCGCGTATCGGTGCGAACGGTCCGAGCTTGTGCTGCTCTTCGCCGAAATTGTCTGCATACGGCCCATAGGGCATATCGACCGGCTTTTGCTCGCGCTTCGGATAGTCCTGCTCCAGATGCGTTTTTTGCGGGCGCGGCTGGGTGTTGATATAGGCGGCCACATCCCAGGCATCGTCGAGCGAGAGCGCCGGGTGCTGCCAATCCGTCCCGTTGGGCATGTTGGCGTGGATGAAGTTGGCTGCAACGATCAAGCGGTGCATGCCCGCACCGTCGTTGAAGCTGTCGGCGCCCCAAAGCGGCGGAAACGCGTAGCCCTGCGCGTCCCCCGCCTTGCCCGCGCGTTGTCCCTGGCCGTTCCGGCCGTGGCAGGCGGCACAAGTGCCGGCATAGACGGTTGCTCCGTGCTTGGGATCGGCGGCGCGCGTCAATTCCGGCATGTTGCCGGCTCCTCGGCCTGGCGTGGCCGCACCCACGGCATGTCCCGTGGAGAGGAACTTGAGGTAGGCTACGATGGCTGTCATTTCCGGGCCGCCGGGCGGCAATTGCCTGCCGTTCATGCTGCGCACCATGCAGCCCTGGATACGCTCTTCTATCGTGCCCACGGAGCCCGAGCGCGCGCGGTAATTGGGGAAGTCGGCATAGACGCCCTGGAACGGCAAACCGAATTCCTTGGTGCCGGCCTCGAGGTGGCAGTTCTGGCAGTTGAGGTTGTTGCCGGCGTAGCGGTGGCTGGGGTCGGCCACTTCAGGGCCGATCAGCGACGACGTCTTGCTGATCAGGTCGCGCCCGTAGCGCACGGCCCGACCCCAGTCGTCGTCGGGCAGGGCGGCAACATCGGGTTTTTGCCATGCGGACTTGGTTGCCCCGGCGTCCGATCCGTGCGCCGGCAAGGCAAGCAAACAGCTGATCACGGCGCCGGCAACACACGCGGCAAAGCCCGCCCCGGATTTTCTGAAGTTTTCGATCAAGATTCCTCCCATGCCAACACGGCGCATCGAGCCCTGACATGCTAAGTTTCGGCTAATTGTTACGTTGCATCATTGCATACTTTGCCACTTTCATTGTATTGGAATCCGC
>DASVYZ010000162.1:0-2506 GCA_036391935.1 Burkholderiaceae bacterium
AAGCCCAGATGCAGCACTGGCTTCACGATACCGGCTTCAGCCAGGGCTTCCGCCACGGCTGCACCCGCGCCGCCCATGATGGCGCCTTCTTCGACGGTCACGATGGCATCGTGGCTCTGCGCCAATTGCTTGACCAGTTCCACGTCAAGCGGCTTGACGAAGCGCATGTCGGCCACGCTGGCGTTCAATTCTTCCGCCGCCTTCAGGCTCGGCGCCACCATGGTGCCGAAGGCGAGGATGGCGATGCCTTTGCCGTTGCGGCGGACTTCGCCCTTGCCCCAGGGTAGCGTGGCCAGGCCGGGTTCGATTGCGGCGCCCGTGCCCGAGCCGCGCGGGTAGCGCACGGCGGCGGGGCCTGTGTGGTGGAAGGCGGTGGAGAGCAGCTTGCGGCACTCGTTTTCGTCGGAAGGCGCGATCACGGCCATGTTGGGGATGCAGCGCAGGTATGCGAGGTCGTAATTGCCTGCGTGCGTGGCGCCGTCTGCGCCGACCAGGCCGGCGCGGTCCAGCGCGAAGGTCACGTCGAGGTTTTGCAGCGCCACGTCGTGGATCAATTGGTCGTAGCCGCGCTGCAGGAAGGTCGAGTAGATCGCCACGACGGGTTTCAAGCCTTCGCAAGCCAACCCGGCGGCGAAGGTGACGGCATGCTGTTCGGCGATGCCGACGTCGTAATAGCGGCCGGGGAAGGCTTTTTCGAATGCCACCATGCCCGAGCCTTCGCGCATGGCCGGGGTGATGCCGATCAGGCGCTGGTCTGCCGCGCCCATGTCGCACAGCCACTCGCCGAACACTTGCGTGTAGGTTTTCTTGGGCGGCGTGGCCGGCGGCTTGATGCCTTCGGCCGGGTTGAATTTGCCGGGGCCGTGGTAGAGCACGGGATCGGCTTCGGCCAGCTTGTAGCCCTGGCCTTTCTTGGTCACCACGTGCAGGAATTGCGGGCCGCTGAGCTTCTTGAGGTTTTGCAGCGTCGGCACCAGCGACTCGAGGTCGTGGCCATCGATCGGGCCGACGTAGTTGAAGCCGAATTCCTCGAACATCGTCGCCGGCACCACCATGCCCTTGGCATGCTCTTCCAGGCGCTTGGCGAATTCGAGCATGGGGCCGGGCAGCACGCTCTTGCCCATGTGCTTGGCGGCGGCGTAGAACTTGCCCGACATCAGGCGCGCCAGGTAGCGGTTCAGTGCGCCCACAGGCGGCGAGATCGACATGTCGTTGTCGTTCAGGATCACGAGCAGGTTGATGTCGTCATACACGCCGGCGTTGTTCATCGCTTCAAAGGCCATCCCGGCCGTCATCGCGCCGTCGCCGATCACGGCGATGGCGTGGCGGTCTTCGCCCTTGGTCTTGGCGGCCAGGGCCATGCCGAGCGCGGCCGAGATCGAGGTCGAGGAATGGGCGGTGCCGAAGGTGTCGTATTCGCTTTCGCTGCGGCGCGGGAAGCCGGAGATGCCGTTGTACTGGCGCAGCACCGGCATCTTGTCGCGCCGGCCGGTCAGGATCTTGTGCGGATAGGTTTGATGGCCGACGTCCCAGACGATGCGGTCTTCCGGCGTGTTGAACACGTAGTGCAGCGCGATGGTCAATTCGACCGTGCCGAGATTGGACGAGAGGTGGCCGCCGGTCTGCGATACCGATTCGAGCACGTATTGGCGCAATTCGTCGGCCAGCGCGTGCAATTGCTGGCGCGGCAACTGGCGCAAGTCCTTCGGGTCGTTGATCTTCTTGAGTAAATCCATGTTAGCTATGCCTTCCGCTGCACAATCAAATCAGCCAATTCGCGCAGGCGTTGCGCCTTGTCGCCGAACTGTTCGACTGCGCGGTGGGCGTCGCCGCGCAAGGTTTCCGCCAATGTCTTCGATGCTTCCAGGCCGAGGATGGAGACGTAAGTCGGCTTGTTGTCGGCGGCATCCTTGCCGGCCGTCTTGCCCAGCGCGGCCGAATCCTCGGTCGCATCGAGTATGTCGTCCACCACCTGGAACGCCAGGCCGATGGCGGCGGAATAACGGTCGAGCGCAGCGCCTTCGTCGGCACGCAGACTCTTGCCGCACCAGGCGCCGAGCAGCACGGAGGCGCGCAGCAAGGCACCGGTCTTCATGCGGTGCATCTGCTCCAATTCTTCACGCGAGAGCGCGATGCCCACGCTGGCCAGATCGATGGCCTGGCCGCCGCACATGCCGACCGAGCCCGAGGCTTCGGCCAGCAGGCGCACCAGGGCCAATTGCCGTGCCGGCTCCGGCATCCCGTCGTCTTCCGCCGAGAGAACGATGAAGGCTTGCGATTGCAGCGCGTCGCCCACCAGCAAGGCAGTCGCTTCGTCATACTTGACGTGCACCGTGGGCTTGCCGCGCCGCAGCGCGTCGTCGTCCATGCAAGGCATATCGTCATGCACCAGCGAATAGGCGTGAATCATTTCCACGGCGGCCCCGGCGCGCGCCAGCGCGGTCGGGTGCGCGCCGAACAGTTCGCCGGCGGCGAATACCAGCAGAGGCCGCACGCGCTTGCCGCC
>DASVYZ010000163.1:0-4722 GCA_036391935.1 Burkholderiaceae bacterium
CGGGCCGTTTGTGTTCAGCCTTGCGCTCGTGCTTGGGCGGATGGGTGCGCTGCGCGCCTTTGGGCCGCAGCGGCTGCAAGGCTCGGGGACAACGGTCGCCGAGCGAGCCGACGCGCGAGCCGTGCAAGTCGTACAGCACGCCCTCGGCAAACCAGCCTAGCTGGTAGCCATTCCAGCCGTAGACCAAATCGCCCATCAGATTTGCCACGGCGTGGCCACTCCACAGGTAGATCACGGCTTCGTTTTCGTACTCGATATAGGCAATCGCCTTGCCCTTGGCGTTGTATAAGGTGCCATCCATGTTGCTCTCCTATTGCGCTCCCATTGCTCACCTGTCTGGCCGCCAAATCCGTGTGGGAAACGGGTTATAGTGATACACAACCAGCACTATGGGTAAAATTCGTGTAAAGCTTGAGCAAAATTCACTGCGTCAGTGTAATGCCAAATACCGCGCCCCCACCATCCGATCATTTTCGTTGAAGCATCATGACCTCCAGCTCCCATTCCCCGATACAGTTGTTCGACCCGCTCTCGTCCACCTACACCTACATCCTGTCCGATCCGGTTACGGGAGAAGCCCTGATCATCGACCCGGTGGACGACCAGATCGAACGCGATCTGGCGGCCTTGCGCCAGCATGGCTTGAAACTGGCCTGGACCGTGGAAACCCATGCCCACGCCGACCACATCACTTCGGCCGGCCAATTGGCCGAGCACGCGGGTGCCAAGACCGCCGCGCCGGCCGGCTGCGGCATCAGCACGGCTGCGATGCAATTGCAGCACGGCGACGTGCTGCGCTTCGGCAATGAGGAAATCCGCGCGCTGCACACGCCCGGCCACACGTCCGGCAGTATGAGCTTTGTCTGGCGCAACAACGTTTTTACCGGCGATACGCTCCTGATCGACGGCTGCGGCCGCTGCGATTTCCAATCGGGCGATGCCAAGGCCATGTATTACAGCCTGACAGAAATCCTGTTCAAGCTGCCCGACGATACCGTCGTCTGGCCGGCGCACGACTACAAGGGCCGCACTTCGAGCACCATAGGCGAGGAAAAACGCAGCAATGCGCGCGTCGCCGGCAAGACCGAAGAACAATTCGTGGCCATCATGGAAGCGCTCGATCTGCCGCGCCCCAAACGCATGGACGAAGCCGTGCCGGCCAATTTGACCTCGGGTATGCGCCACGACGCCGGCGGCGGCGCGCTGATGGAAGCACGCCCGGCAGCCGGCTATGCCGGCGACGTGTCGCCGCAACTGGCTTACCTGTGGTGGCAAGCGGGTGAAGCGGTCCTGGTCGACGTGCGCACCGACGCGGAACGCGAGTGGGTGGGTTTCGTGCCGGGCGCCGTTCCGCTCTCGTGGAAGCAATGGCCCGGCATGGCGATGAATGAAGGCTTTGCCGAGGGCTTGAAAGCCGCCGTGCCGGAGGGAAAAAAAGTGGTGCTGCTATGCCGCAGCGGCGTGCGCTCGGTGGCGGCGGCCAAGCTCGCGACCGAATTGGGCTTGGAAGCTTACAACATCCTTGAAGGCTTTGAAGGCGATCCGGACCAGGAAGCGCATCGCGGCAGACGCGGCGGCTGGCGTTTCCACGGCTTGCCGTGGCGGCAAAGCTAAGACTGCTTTTTCTTCTTTCGCGCCTGCTTGGCGCGAAAGCGCAGGTAGAAGCGCAACACCACAACCGCACCGACCACGACCGCGCCGACGATACGCAAGCTCGGTGCCGGTTCGGTCACGCCGAATGCGCCGATATAGCTGAATATCCATGCCATGCCCTTGGGCACCAGGAGCACCACGGCAAGCGTGAGCAGGATGGCGGCCAGGAAGGCGGCGACTTTTATCAGGACCGGAGGAAACTTCATGCTTGGAACGGGTATGGCGGGTCAAACCGTAATGATACGTCATTCCCCGTGCGCTACCTCGTCGAGCACCCAGGCACAGAATTCCTGCACCAACGGCCGCGCATCGAGTGTACGCAGCAAATGATAGCGATAGGGCCCGAGCACCCCCTCGGAAAACAGCCGCACCAAGCGCCCTGCACGGACGTCCGCCTCGATCAGATAGCTCGGCGCAATGGCGATACCCTGCCCGCTGGCTGCAGCCTCCAGCGTCAGATAGGTGTGGGAAAACTTCGGCCCGGCATTGGCCGCATACGTCACGCCGAAGTGTTGCAGCCACTGCACCCAATCGATTTCACGCGGAATGCGGATTTCCCATTCGTCGTGCAAGAGCGTGTAGCGCAGTACGTCCGCCGGCTTTTTGATGCCATCCTTGGCCGCAGCGAACTGCGGACTGCAGACGGCGAAAAACCGTTCGTCCAGCATGGTATCGGCCAGCAAGCCGGGATAAGGCCCGGTGCCAAGGCGTATGGCAACGTCGACGCCGTCGCGCGCAAAATCGGCGGGGTGGGTGGAAGCCAGCACACGCAGGTCGATTAGCGGATGGCGGTCGCGCAGGTGACCCAGGCGCGGCATGAGCCAGCGCGTGGCGAACGATTGGGTGGCCGATACGGTGACGACCTTTTCGTCGCCCTGCTTGCGCGCCGCTTCCGACACTTCAGCCAATTCATTGAGCACAGGCCGCAAGGCGTCGGCATAGCGCCGTCCGGCCGAATTCAAGACCACGCCGCGCGGCATGCGCTGGAACAGGCTCATGCCTAGCCAAGCTTCCAATTGCTTGACTTGGTGCGCCACGGCGCCGGCCGAGAGGTGCAGTTCCTCTCCGGCACGTTGAAAACTGTCATGCCGTGCGGCAGCTTCAAAGGCATGCAGGGCGGCAAGGGGTGGCAGGCGTCGCATCGATCGGCCTCAGGTATTAATAAGAGTCACTTAAGCCTCAAAATTATTAGGTCTTTCACGTAAGAATATTGATTTGCGGCCATAGAATCAAGCCCATATCATGACTGAAAGGAAGAATAACACTACCGAACGAAGGCCTGCGCGGTGCTGTTACCTTGCGCTTTTACGTTGCCAGTAAGCCTTAAATATTTTTTGGCTAATTTACCACCCGTCAAGGTTCATAAGGTCCCAAAGGTCCATCATGTCGCGTACCACTGCCATCTTCCTGGTGTTGCTTTCCGCCCTCGGCTTCGGCAGCATTGCCTTTTTTGCCAAGGTCGCCTATGCCTCGGGCACCAGCCCTTCGGCCTTGCTGGCGCTGCGTTTCGGCATGGCGGTATTGATGCTGGCGCCTGTGGTTTGGTTCAAACGCCTGCCCTTGCCGCGCGGCGCCGCGCTGGCCGGCTACGTCTTGATGGGGCTGCTGTATACGGCTCAGGCGCAAAGCTATTTCAACGCCTTGCTCTATGCCAGCAGCGGCCTGGTGGCACTGCTGCTCTATATCTATCCCGTGCTGGTGACAGTGTTGGCCGTGCTGCTCGGCTGGGAAAAGGCCGACCGGCGCAGTATGGTGCTGACTGCCATGGCCTGCCTGGGATTGGCGATCACGCTGGGCGGCAAGCTTGAAGGCCAACCGGCCGGCATCGCGCTCGGCATCCTGGCTGCGGCAATCTACGCCGTCTATATCCTGCTCGGCAACAAGCTTTCGCGCGATACGCATCCGCTCTCGGCCAGCCTGGTGATCCTGACGACCGCCGCCGGCGGCAATATCCTGATGGCATTGGTCGGCGGCGCCGCATTGCCCACGACCACCGTCGGCTGGACCGCCATCGGCGCCATCGCCCTGTTCTCGACGGGCATGGCGATCGCCTTCTTCCTGATCGGCGTGAAGGTCATCGGGGCATCGCAGGCATCGATCCTGTCGACGCTGGAACCGGTGCTGACCTTGACCATCGGCGTGCTCTTCCTCGGCGAGCATGTCAGCGGCAGCCAGTTGTTCGGCGGCGCCATGGTACTCCTGGCTGTCACGCTGTTGGCTCAACGTCCCGCCGCCGTGCCGGAATCCGGCACTGCCGCTCCGGATACCGTGGTAGGCTCGGGTTCATGAAGATAGCCAAACTTGACCCGAACCAGCCCGCCGCGCAGCACCTGATCGCCCTGTCCGATGCCCACATGGCTGCGCTCTACCCTTCGGAGAGCAACCACCCGGAGAGTATCTCGGGCCTGCAATTGCCCAATGTGCTCTTCGTCGGCGGCTACGTGGGCGACGAACTGGTCGCCTGCGGCGCAGTCAAGACCCTGCACGACGATGGCAGCTATGGAGAAATCAAGCGCATGTTCGTGCTCGACGGTCATCGCGGCAAGGGCTATTCCAAGCGCATCCTGCAACACCTCGAAGCCCATCTGGCGCAAGCTGCCATCAAGCTCGCACGACTCGAAACCGGCATTCGCCAGCGCGAGGCGCTTGGCCTTTACCGCCGGCTCGGTTATGTGGAACGCGCTCCTTTCGGAGCTTACCAACCAGACCCGCTCTCGGTTTTCATGGAAAAGCAGGTAGCCTGATATTTAATTGGCAAGTTCGTCACAATTTTGCCATTTTCCACTTTTGTACCCGCCGGTCTGGCATACAATGCCAGTTTTCAAGCACCGGTTGGCACATGATCCTCCGGGCTAAAACATAATATTTCCGGAGATTGTCTTGACATCGATCAAAGAGCGCTTTGCGCACATACCTGAGGGCGCGGGAGCGCTGTTCTTCATCCAGATATTCGCGACCCTGGGTTTTGCGGTCATCTACTTCACGCTCGACCTGTACGCCACCAAGCACCTGCATTTCACTACGGCCGAAGCAGCAGCGATCACCGGCGTCTTCGGCGCCTTCAACTAC
>DASVYZ010000164.1:0-2854 GCA_036391935.1 Burkholderiaceae bacterium
CCGCCGCGCAACTGGAAAGCCTGCCGCTATTGCCGCCGCATCCGGTCGAATATCGCGGCAAGATCCTGACCGAGTTCGACATCGACGCCGCACTGGCGCAACACCCCGACCTGATCCTGATGGATGAGCTGGCGCACTCGAATGCGCCTGGTTCGCGCCACCCCAAACGCTGGCAGGACGTGGAAGAATTGCTTGACGCAGGTATCGACGTCTTCACCACGGTCAATGTCCAGCATCTCGAGAGCTTGAATGACGCCGTCGGCGGCATCACCGGCATACGCGTCGCGGAAACCTTGCCCGATACGATGTTCGATGCGGCCGCCGAGGTCGTGCTGGTCGACATTCCCGCGGATGAATTGCTGAACCGGCTGCGCTCCGGCAAAGTCTATCAACTGCAGCAAGCCGAACGCGCCTCGCGCAACTTCTTCCGCAAGGGCAACCTGATCGCCCTGCGCGAATTGGCCTTGCGCCGCACGGCGGACCGGCTGGAAAACGACGTGCAGGCATACCGCGTCGAAAAATCGATCAATACGGTATGGAAGACCGACGCGGCCCTGCTGGCCTGCCTCGGTCCGCGTGCCGGCACCGATCACGTCATCCGCAGCACGGCACGCATGGCGAGCCAGTTGAATGCGGAATGGCACGTCATCTACGTCGAAACGCCGGAACTGCAGCGCCTGGCATCGGAAGAGCGCGAGCGCATCCTGAAATCGCTGAAGATGGCCGGCGATCTCGGCGCTGTCACAGCCGTGCTCTCGGGCAACGACATCGCCCGCACCATCGTCGATTATGCGCGCAGCCAGAATTTCTCCAAAATCGTCATGGGCCGCGCCCATGCGACTTGGCCCTGGCGCAAAGCGCATATCCGGCGCGTCGCGGCGATGGCTCCCGACGTCGATCTGATCGAAATCGGCGGCGAATCCGCGCGCCAATCCGGCATGAGCGATGGGTTGGGCAGGCGCGCGGCGCGTTCGGAAGAAGAACAGGACGGCCGCTGGCCGTATTGGGGCTACGTCTTCGCAGCGGCAGCCAGTCTTCTGACAGCCCTGATCTCGACCCCGCTTTTGCATTACTTCGACCTGGCCAACATCGTCATGCTGTTCCTGCTGACGGTGGTGCTTGTGGCGATCCGGCTTGGCCGCGGGCCTTCGGTCGTTTCGACCGTGGTAGGCGTGCTGGCCTTCGACTTCTTTTTCGTGCCGCCGCGCTTCTCCTTTGCCGTCAGCGATTTGCAATACCTGGTGACGTTCGCCGTGATGCTGGTGGTCGGCCTGATCACGGGGCATCTGACCTCCGACTTGCGCTACCAGGCGCGTATCGCCTTCGACCGCGAATCACGCTCCCGCGCGCTCTATGAATTCGCCCGCGAACTGTCGTCCGTGCTGCAGACCGAACAGATTTTCGAAATCACGCGCAGCTTCGTTCAGCGCAGTTTCCGCGCACGCGCCACGCTGATTTTGCCCGACGCGAACGGCAGGTTGCTGCCCCCTCAACCGCTTGCCGGAGGGCAGGAGCAGGCGCCCAATCTTTCCGTGCTCGACATGGGTATCGCGCAATGGGCCTTCGACCGCGCAACGCCGGCCGGCATCGGCACCGATACGCTGCCTGCCAGCAGCTATTTCTATCTCCCGCTGGTCGCGCCGATGCGCACACGCGGCCTGCTCGCCATCGAACCCGAGGGCAGACGCTGGATATTCATCCCGGAACAGCGCCAGCAACTCGAAACCTATGCCGCCTTGGCTGCCATCGCCCTGGAGCGCGTGCACTACATCGAAGTGGCGCAGGATGCCTTGGTGCATATGGAATCCGAGCGTCTGCGCAATTCGCTGCTGGCGACCTTGTCGCACGATCTGCGCACCCCATTGACAGCCTTGATCGGCCTGGCCGAATCGCTGACCACGGCCAAGCCGCCCTTGCCTGCGGCACAGGAAAAACTGGCGCGCGATTTGCACGATGAAATGCAACGCATGAGCGCACTGGTGACGAATCTGCTGGAAATGGCGCGCATACAGAATGGCGAAGTGCAGTTGAACCTGCAATGGCAGCCGTTCGAGGAAGTGGTCGGCAGTGCAATACGGCTGTGCAAGCCGCATCTGGGAAACCGAATGCTTGAAACCCGGGTGCCGCCCGATCTGCCGCTGGTGCGCTTCGACGCCATGCTGGTTGAGCGGGTATTGTGCAACCTGCTGGAAAACGCAGGCAAATACACGCCGGCCGATGCGCACATTGAAATCAAGGCCGAAGCGGCGGGCGAATTCCTGCGCGTTGAAGTCAGCGACAACGGCCCGGGCCTGCCCCATGGCAAGGAAGAGCAATTGTTTGAAAAATTTGCGCGCGGCGAGCGCGAATCCGCCACCGCCGGCGTCGGCCTGGGATTGTCGATCTGCCGCGCCATCGTCGAGGCGCATGGCGGTATGATACAGGCTGCCAGGTCTGCGCTCGGCGGCGCGATGTTCAGCTTTACCCTCCCGCTGGGCACGCCGCCCGAGATGCCCGACCTGGAACCCGATCTGGAAAACCAGGACCATGCTTGAACCGCAACCGACCGTGCTGCTGATCGAAGACGAACCGCAAATCCGGCGCTTCGTGCGTGCCTCGATGGAAGCGGAGGGATGGCAAGTCTACGAAACCGATTCGAAAAAGCGCGGCACGATCGAAGCCGGCACACGCAAGCCGGACTTGATCATTCTCGATCTCGGCCTGCCCGACGGCGACGGTGCGCGGCCGCCGCAGGTTGGCCCGCACCCGCGCGAGCAGTTCGGCCACGCCGAACGGCTTGGTGAGGTAATCGTCGGCGCCCGCATCGAGCGCTCGCACCTTGTCGGCTTCGTCGGCGCGCGCCGAGAGCACGATG
>DASVYZ010000165.1:0-4386 GCA_036391935.1 Burkholderiaceae bacterium
CGATCCTTGAATCCTTGTGCATCGCTTCAAGTACGTCCGCCGTCTGGTAGGCGATGCTATCCAATGCTGCGCGCGCGATGTGCGCTTTGGTTGTGCCGCGCGTCATGCCGAGTATGGTGCCGCGTGCATAGGCATCCCAATAGGGGGCGCCGAGGCCAGTAAAGGCGGGCACGAAGACCACGCCTCCGGCGTCGGGCACGCTGGCGGCGAGTTGTTCGACTTCGGCTGCAGTCTTGATCAAGCCCAGGCCGTCGCGCAGCCATTGTACGGTGGCGCCGCCCATGAAGACGCTGCCTTCCAGCATGTAGTCGGTCTTGTTGTTGACGCTCCAGCCTATGGTGGTCAGCAGGTTGTTGTGCGAGGCGATGGCTTTGCTGCCGGTGTTCGTCAGCATGAAGCAGCCGGTGCCGTAAGTGTTCTTGGCCATGCCGGTGGCGTGGCAGGCTTGGCCGAAGGTGGCGGCTTGCTGGTCGCCGGCTATGCCGGCGATCGGAATAGACGCACCTAGTGCGATGGTGTCGGCCACTTTGCCGCTGCTTGGTACGACTTCCGGAAGCAGGCTTTTCGGCACATTCAATAGCACCAGCAGCTCGTCATCCCACTGTTGCGTGTGGATGTTGAACAGCATGGTGCGCGAGGCATTGCCGGGGTCGGTGACGTGGCGGCCGCTGAGCTTGAAGACTAGCCAGGAGTCGATGGTGCCGAAGGCGAGTTCGCCGCGCTCGGCGCGTTGGCGCGCGCCTTGTACGTTATCCAGCAGCCATTGCACCTTGGTGCCGGAGAAGTAGGCATCCAGCACCAGGCCTGTCTTTTGCTGGATGATGCCGGCTTTGCCATTCTGGCGCAGGACGTCGCAGAGCGGGGCGGTGCGGCGGTCTTGCCAGACTATGGCACGGGCTATCGGCTCGCCGGTCTTGCGGTCCCACAGCACCGTGGTTTCGCGCTGGTTGGTGATGCCTATGGCGGCGATGTCTTTCGCCGCCAGTCCTTTTTCTTGCAGGGCCTTTTTTGCGACGGCCAACTGCGATTGCCAGATTTCGCTGGCGTCGTGCTCGACCCAGCCGGGCTGGGGGAAGTGTTGGGTGAACTCCTGTTGCGCGATGCCGGCGATGGCACCCTGCTGGTCGAACAGGACGGCGCGCGAGCTGGTGGTGCCTTGGTCCAGGGCGAGGATGTATTTGGTCATGGTGCTGGCGTCTCCTTACCTTTCCATGAATGCATGGCGCGCTCGATGCGCTTGGCGGGTTGCAATCCGCCCTACGTTCCTGTCCGTGCCACCACTCGTTATCGTGCAGGTTGCGTCGGCTGTCGCCGCGCTCAACCCAGCCTACGATCCTCTCATTGGCTCCGGTAGTGATGTTCGGGCAACCCTGCCACATCGATTTCCATCGTCAGCAGACAGCCGGACATCGGATATTGCTTCAGTTCCGCGTCAGGGCGGCCGTTGCGCGAGGTGGTGATGTAGAGCGTGCGCAGGTCCGGGCCGCCGAAGCAGAGCATGGTGGGGCAGCGGGCCGGCAGCATGATTTCGCGCAGGATTTCCCCTTCGGGCGACAGGCGCAACAGGCGGCCGCCTTCCATCATGGCGCACCAATAGGCGCCTTCGCTGTCGACGGCACCGCCGTCGGGGCGGCCGATGTAGGTGTCGTCGCGCGTTTGCGAGAATTCGCGCAGTATGCGGCGTGCGCCCAGCTTACCCTGTTCCAGATCGTAGTCATAGGCGAAGACGGTGTGGCTGGTGGTGTCGCTGCGATAGAGCGTGCGGTTGTCCGGGCTGAAGGCCAGGCCGTTCGATACCGTGGCCGGTTGCTCGTGGTCGATCAGCTTGCCGTGCGCGATGCTGTAGAGCGTCGCCCCCGGGCGGTCGCGGGGCTCGAAGATGGAGCCGACCCAGAAGCGGCCGGCCGCATCGACGCGGCCGTCGTTGTAGCGTAGCTTGGCAGTATCGTAGGGGGCGTCGGACAGCGCAGTTAGTTCGCCGCTGTCCACGTTCAACATGGCCAAGCCGCTGCGCAGGGCGACCAGGATGCCTTCCTTGCACAGCGCGATGGCGCCTGGTTCGGTGGCCATGGGCCAGGTGCGGAACCGGTTCTTGGCCGGATGTAGGCTGTGCACGGCCTTGCCGGGGATGTCGACCCAGTACAGCGTCTGCTGTTCGGTGTGCCACAAGGGGCATTCTCCGAGGAGCATGGGCGTGTCGATGGCTGGGCGTATAGTATTGGTTTCCGACATGGGTAGCGGCGATATGAAGTTGGACAATTCGAAGTGCCATTATGCTATGAAAAACAGTGTAATCGAAATCAGGGGACGGATATGACAGCGAACATGCCCAGGCTTGCCTTTCTCGGTATCGGTTTGATGGGCAAGCCCATGGCCGGCCGACTGCTCAATGCCGGCTATGCCGTCACGGTGTGGAACCGCAGCCGCGCCAAGGCGGAGGCGTTGCAGGATTTGGGTGCCCAGATTGCGGCCGCGCCGGCCGCGGCAGTGGCGCAAGCCGACGTCGTGATCACCATGCTCGAGGCCGGCCCCATCGTGGCCGACGTGCTGCAGGCGGCGTTGCCCGGTTTGCGGCCCGGAACCTTGGTGATCGACATGAGTTCCACCGCGCAGGCCGAGGCGCAAGGCTTGCACGTGAAACTGGCTGGGCAAGGTGTGCAGTTTCTCGACGCGCCGGTCTCGGGCGGCGTGCTTGGTGCGGAGCAGGGAGATCTGGCGATCATGGTCGGCGGCAGCGCTGAAGATTTTCGCCGCGCCGTGCCGGTGCTTGAAGTTCTTGGGCGGCCGACCCGTGTCGGCGGGCCCGGCTGCGGGCAATTGGCCAAGTTGTGCAATCAATTGATTGTCGGCGGCACGATCAATATCGTGGCCGAAGCCCTGCTGCTGGCCCAGGCCGGCGGCGCCGACCCCGAAGCCGTGCGTGCTGCCATACGCGGCGGATTTGCCGAAAGCCGCATCCTGGACGTGCATGGCGCGCGCATGCTGGCGCGTAATTTCCTGCCCGGCGGGCAGGTCAAGAGCCAGGCCAAGGATATGCACAATATCTTGAATGCGGCATCGGCTGCCGGCGTGCAATTGGCGCTGACCGAACTGGTGACGGCCCGTTACGACAGTATCCTGCCCACGATTCCGCATGCCGATCACGCCGCAGCCCTGATTGCGCTGGAGCAGGCGAATCCCGGCAAGCGGGTGGGCGCGGCCCCTGACGAACTGCCTTAAGCGGCTTAGGCGTCGGCCAGGAAGGTCTCCGCCAGGCGCACCCAGTAAGTCGCCCCTATGGGCAGCAACTCGTCGTTGAAGTCATAGCTCGGGTTGTGCAGGTTGCACGGGCCCAGGCCATGGCCGGCCATGCGGTGCTCGCCTTCGCCATTGCCGATGAAGACGTAGCAGCCCGCCTTGGCTTGCAGCATGTAGGCGAAGTCTTCCGCGCCCATCGTGGGTTCGACCTTGTCGTTGACCTTGTCCGCGCCGACCATGGCGCGCAGCACGTCGACGCAGAAGCGGGTTTCCTGCTCGTGATTGATCAGGGGCGGGTAGTTGCGCTGGAACTTGAAATCGATCTCGGCCTCGAAGGCGGCGGCGGTATGTTCGGCGACTTCCTTCATGCGCTGCTCCATCATATCGAGCACGTCGAGGCCGAAGGTGCGCACGGTGCCGATCAACGTCGCTTCGTCGGGCACGATGTTGGTGGCGCTGCCGGAATGGATTTGCGTCACCGAGAGCACGGCCGGCAGCAGCGGATTGCGGTTGCGGCTGACGATGGTTTGCCAGGCCTGCACGATCTGCACGGCGGTCAGGATGGGGTCGATGCCCTTGTGCGGTTGCGCCGCATGGCACCCCTTGCCGCGCACGGTGACTTCGAATTCGTTGGACGACGCCATCATCGGCCCGGCTGTGACGCCGAAGGTTCCGACCGGCTGGCCCGGCCAGTTGTGCATGCCGAACACGGCTTCCATCGGGTATTTGTCGAACAAGCCGTCTTCGATCATCTTGCGCGCACCGCCGCCGCCTTCCTCCGCCGGCTGGAAAATCACGTAGACCGTACCGTCGAAATTGCGGTGCTTGGCCAGATAGTGCGCCGCACCGAGCAGCATTGCCGTATGGCCGTCATGGCCGCAGGCGTGCATCTTGCCGGCATGCTTCGAGGCATGGTCGAAGGTATTGACCTCTTGCAGCGGTAGCGCGTCCATGTCGGCGCGCAAGCCGACGGCGCGTTTGCTGCTGCCATTCTTGATGATGCCGACCACGCCTGTCACGCCCAGGCCGCGCACGATGGGGATGTCCCACTCGGTCAGTTTTTTTGCCACGATATCGGCGGTGCGGTTTTCTTCGAAGCACAGTTCGGGATGCGCGTGGATGTCGCGCCGGATGGCCTGGATTTCAGAC
>DASVYZ010000166.1:0-11766 GCA_036391935.1 Burkholderiaceae bacterium
CTTCCGAGTTCTTGCCCGTCACGGGGCCGATGACACCGATGCGGATCGGGCTGGTGTCGACAGCTTGTGCCAGCGGGGAGAGCAAGGCACCGGTCAAGCCGGCGGCGATGAGAATTCTGCGCATTTGTTGCACGGCAATCTCCTGTTTTGTGAATGTAATCTCTGGCCGGGCGTGAATGTAATTGTTAAATCAAGTGGAGTGCGATGTTACGTGACGGAGCCAAGATTGGCAACTGGAAAGATTCCCGCCTCGTGGCTTGGGCATTGTTGGCTCTCGGGTAGAGGATTCAATCAAGATACGCCATGCGGGCGTTGCATCAGCGCCAAGTTACACCAAGCATTTAGTTGGCAAACGGCAAGATTGTCGTCTATGATGCAGATGCCCATTCTGCAAGTGGGGAGCCGTTCGATTGTCGTGCCGGTGAATGGACCAAGCCATGGATAAACAGCGCATCAGGATGTCGGACATCGTCATAGGACAGCCGCTGCCCTGGAATGTGTTCGATGCCGACAACAAGCTGCTGTTGCGCAAGGGCTTCATCGTGGCAACCGAGGGCCAGATCGACAAGCTGATCGAGCAAGGCTTGTTCGTCGAGGGATACACCAAACGGGAAGCCGAAGAGCCGCCGCCCAAGGAAAACCCTTCAGCGCTGCTCCACGTCAACCGTGCCGCCCGGCACCTCGAGAAGCTCTTCCTCAACCTGGCCAACGAGGGCGATGCGGCTGCGCAATTCCGCGAGATCGCGCGCGAGATTGCCCAGGGCTTGCATATCAATGCCGACGTTTGCGTCGCTTCCATTCTGCTCAATCAGGGAAGCGCAAGCCTTCCCGTCAGGCACAGCATCAATGTGGCCATCCTGTCCTGCCTGGTGGCGCGAGCCATGGGGCGGCCGGACGAAGAGATCGAGGCCATCGTTGCCGCTGCGCTGACGATGAACCTGGGCTTGATCCCGCATCAGAAACGCTTGCTGCGCATTCCGGGCAACCTGGGCCAGGAAGACGCCTTGATCATTCGCAACCATCCCTTGCGTAGTGTCGAAATCCTGAAACAGATCGGCGTTGAGGACGCCGTTTGGCTGGCTTGCGTGGCCGGGCACCATGAGAACGAAGATGGCAGCGGGTATCCGGCAAAGCGTGCGGGCGCCGACATTCCTGTCGGGACGAAGATACTTTCTACCGTCGAACGCTATTGCATTCGCGTCTCGGCGGGCGAGCCGGCAGGCTTGCTGGCGCACAATGCCGCGTTTCGCGATATGCTGGCAAAGGAAAAGACGCATGTCGATGCCAAGGTGGCCGGGGCTTTGTTCAAGGAACTGGGGACCTACCCGATCGGCAGCTTCGTCAGGCTGGAGGGCGGCGAAGTCGCCATCGTATCGGGCAAGGGAGATGTGCCGGCTACGCCGGTGGTGCATGAGCTGGTGGGGCGCGGCAATACGCCGCGCACCTTCCCGATCCAGCGCAATACCGCGCTCAAGGCTTATCATATCCAGGAAATGATACGTATGGACCAAGTCAATTTCCGTTTCAGCATGCAACAGGTCTGGGGCGACGATGCCGCCGCCTGAAACGCCCGGCATGGATTGATGGGCATCGATAGGGACCGATGAGCCCCTCCTTGCGCACAGCTTCCGCGCTCGAACTGGCCCAGGCTTTCGAGGAGGCGCGCTCCTATACGCTCGCGTTGTTCGATTGCTTTGCCGCGGCAGGCTTGGGCGAGCCCGGCGCGGCGCCGCGCATGGAGCATCTCGATCCGCCGCTCTGGGAGTTGGGCCATATCGCCTGGTTCGCCGAATGGTTCATTCTGCGCGAAGCCGAATCCACCCTGCGCAAGGCCGCCTTGCGGCCATCGCTCCTGAGCCGCGGCGACGATTGGTTCGATCCCGAAGCGGTGCCGCACGAAGTGCGCGGGGAGGTCGATTTGCCGAGCGCGGCGCGCCTCAAGACCTATTGCAAGGAAATCGCCGACCGCGTGCTGGACAAGCTCGATCGCGCCGGGAACGGCGATGCCGCGCTCTATCCGTATCGTCTCGCGCTGGCTCACGAAGACATGCACGGCGAGAGCATGGCAAATACCCTGCAGGCGCTGGGCGTGATCCTGCCGCCGCAACTGGCGCTGCGTTCCGTGCCTTCGTGGTCGCAGGGCGATATCCGCTTTCCCGGGGGCACTTTGCAGCAGGGCGAAACCCGAGGTGGGGGCTTCAGCTTCGATAACGAGCAATGGGCACACCCGGTTTATGTGCCGGCCTTCGTGATGGATTCCACCTTGGTATCGAACGCGCAATATGCGGAGTTCATCGCCGACGGCGGCTATGAGAATCCGCATTACTGGACCATGGCGGGACGGCAATGGCTGATGACGCAGGAATGCGCTGCGCCGCGCGGCTGGGTTCGCCATGTTTCCGGTTGGGAGTGCCAGCGTTTCGGCTTGCGCATTGCCTTGAACAGCCAGGAGCCGGTGCGCCACGTCAACCTGTTCGAAGCGCAAGCCTATTGCATGTGGGCGGGGCGGCGCCTGCCGACCGAGGCGGAGTGGGAATACGCCGCAACAAGCCGGCATCCGGCCTTGCGCTGGGGAGACCTTTGGGAATGGACGTGCACGCCGTTCGAACCCTACCCCGGTTTTGCGCTTGGCCCGTGGCGCGACTATTCGAAACCGGCCTTCGTCTCGCACCAGGTGCTGCGCGGCGCCTCGTTTGCCACGTCGGACCGCATGCGTTCGCCCAAGTTCCGCGGATTCGCTCTGCCTGAATGCAGCCACATGTTTGCCGGCTTCCGAACCTGCGCCTTGTAACAGGCGGCTCCCGAAAAAAAATCCGGTGCCGCCAGCCACAGTGGACGACACCGGAAGGAGGGATGCCCGTTAGAGCCTGTTTATGATCTGTTTGGCATGCACGTTCGAGCGAAAAGGGATGCAGTGCAAGGCGCGGCGCGCCGCACAGGGTGGCCCCCTGTGCAAGCGCCGCAACGCCGCAATGCGCCCTTTTCGCTCGAACCCTTCGGGCAGCTCCGTAAACCGGTCGCTTGCGTTGTTGCAGCTCCTTGCCGTAGCACCGCTACGACGTGTCGCTGCGCCTAGCATTCGACCGGTTTGCGGAGCTGCGTGCATGTCAAACAGATCATAAACAGGCTCTTACAAGCTGCCTAAGCTTAGAACCCGATCGACACCGTTGCCGTAGTCGGCACGGTAGTGTGCAGCGAGGAGCTGAAGCCGCCCACGTCGTCATAGGCGAAGCCGTAGGAGAAGCCGTTGATCGAATGCTGGTGCCAGAACGCCGAATACCAGTTGGCGGCCGTGCCAGAGGCATAGAAAGCCGTAGGCGTGCTCCACGAGCCCGGGTTCTCGACGATGTGGCGGTTGATGGCCGCGCATAGCTGGGCTTGGATCTGCAACTGCTTGTTATAGGCGTCGCTGCCAGGCGTGGTGCCGGTCGCGTCGTTCAAGGCGCCGTTGCCCAGTAGCGCCATATCGGTAGTGGGCTTGCTGACGTTATAGGTGCCGGCGCCGTCGCTGAATTGGAAGATGCCGTTGACCACCTTGCCGGTGAACGTGCCTTGCTGATCGGTGAAGGTCAGCGTCTTGCTGGCGTACTCGTTCCATAGCGTATTGATGTAGGAATCGAGATAGGTTGCATTGGCGCCGCCGTTGCCGAAGGAGCCGTGCGCCGGCGCCACGATGCGATAGGGCGCGTAGGGCGACTGCGCCAGGCCCTGGAATTGCGCCGGCACCTGGGCGGCGAATTCGGAAAACAGGTTGGCGCGCGATTCGGTTTCGCCGACGGTCTGGTCGTAGCCGTCCATGCCCTGCAGGCGCAGTGTCACAGGGAAGCCGAACTGGTCGACGCGCGTGGTGTTGCCATAGAAGCCGTTGCCCGCGCCCGGCACGATGGCCATTTCGATGAAGTCGAAATAGACATTGATGTTGGGGTCGCTCGGATTGTCGATGTTGGCGCCGGCATAGGCGATGTTGCCGTTGGCGTCGGAATTGACCTGGATATACATCGGCGTGCCGACGGAAAGCATCAGGCGCGCCGAATTGATCGGCGGGATGGTCACGCTCTTGGCATCGGCCAGCGTGTGGAAGTAGTTCGAATACGCCACGCCGTTCTTGGTCAGGGCCCCGTTATCGGACAAGGCCATGGGCACGAGGTTGCCGTTGACGTCGACGTGGACGAACTTGCCGGTATTCCAGTCCTTGCCGATGATGGCCCAGTAGACCTGGTTGTCGGCATACTTGCCGCAGGTGTTGTTGAGCAGCTTGAAGGTGGTGTTGCCGTTCCATACGCAAGACGAGCCGGTGCAGGTCGGCGCCGGGTTGGGCGCCGGGGCGCCGGAGCAGGGTGTCGGCGTGGGCGTGGGAGTCGGTGTGGGGGTGGGTGTAGGCGTGGGTGTAGGCGTAGGAGTGGACGTCGCCTTGATGATCTGCCATTTCTGCGCCACGGTGCCGTTCTGGGTCCAGATGTCGATCTGGGCGCCATCGGTGGTGGAGGCGCTGTAGACGTCGAGCGCCTTGTTGCTGTTCGGGTTCACCAGGGTGAAGGTGCCGTCGCTGTTGGCATTGATGTTCCACTTTTGGGCCACGGTGCCGTTCTGGGTCCAGATATCGACCACGGTGCCGTCTGTGGTGGCGGCGCTGTAGACGTCGAGCGCGCGGTTGCTGTTCGGGTTGACCAGCGTATAGGTGCCGTCGCTGTTCTGGTTGATCTGCCACATTTGCGCCACGGTACCGTTCTGGTCCCAGATGTCGACCTTGGTGCCGTCGGTCGTGCCGGCGCTATAGACGTCGAGTGCCTTGTTGCTGTTCGGATTGACGAGGGTATAGATTCCGCCGGAGACGATGGTCGTGGCCGGCGTGGGAGTCGGTGTTGGGGTTGGGGTTGGAGTCGGTGTTGGCGTGCTGCCGCAGGCGCCGTTCGAAGTCCAGGGTTGGCCGCTGCCGGCGCCGCCGTTGTTGGTCGAGGGGTTGTTGCCCTGGGTCCACCAGTTCGCCGTGTAGTTGACGTTGGCATAGCTGGCTTGGCCGCCGGCGGTGTAGACCGCGCTCGAGCTCCAGGCCGGGAAGCACGTGACGGCAGCTTTGACGTTCTTGACCAGTTGCTTTTGCGTTGCATTCAAGCTGTCTTGCGAATTGCCGCCGCTGCAGCCGGCGAGTGTGCTGCCGATCAGTCCGAACAGCAGGGTGCTGGGTATGATGCCTCTCATGTTCTCTCCTCGTCAGTGTGGCTGCGCAGCCTATCGGCATGTTGCAGCCTGAAGTCTTGCGCTCGCTGCATGTGGTATGTTGGTTGCAGCTTGGGCAAGAATGCGTGTGGGGAAATGGAGCGTCAAGTGGTTTTGTCGGTGACCTACCGCTTGCGAACCAGTTATGGAGGGAGTGGAAGATTTCCCTTGAATATCCAGGACTTGGCTGGTTTTTTATGTAAGCAAATCAATAATCAAGGAAACGTTTCCAATCAAAAGGAATCGTTTCCAAAAGCTGAAAAAAACCATATAGAACCAGACCACTTTAAATTGTTAAGCATCTGGTATTAAGCGCGGCTGGTTTGGTTTTTGCCGCGCGACCTGGAAATCGGTGTGTTGCCGTTGTTTTTCGGCGAGTTGCCTCGTGTTGCCATGGGGGGGAATGAAATTGCGCGCTTTTCCTGCCATAGCCCGGTCCGCAAGCGCCTGGGCTGCCGATCCGCCGCCGCTGCATTTCTGTTTCGAAGACGTAGCGCCAACGACGCGCGCTTCCGCGACGTGATCCGCAAGGGCGGCATGCCGTACCTCACCACCGATGCCTATCTCATGCCGGCCCGTCCATCCTACGAGCGCGACCCTGGGCGCGTGCAGGCGATCTGGAACGACATCCGCGCGGTGCGGGCGTCCGCCGAATACCGCAAGCTCGAAGTCGAGGCGGCGTGCAATGACAACGGCAACTGAATCCGCTTGCTGTCCTTCCTGCCCGCGTTATTTTTGGGGGCATGTCTTGCATTCCCGATCTGCAGTTCCGGCCTGCCGGATTTGACAGTCCGGACGGGCCGCAAATTGCCGTGCATTAACTAAAGCTTCTCAATGTGAATTTTTCACCCTCAATATACCCATTTCATGGGATGGTGAAAAATTTAACCTTGTCTAAGATTCATCTTGCCGCACGCGAGGAGCAATGAAGCACCCGCAGCGGTATTTGCGGCGGACCTGCTTCCGGGGCATTCCGCAGCCTTTCAACCTTCAATATCAGAATCAGGAGAAGCATCATGAGTTTACACGTTCACGCCGGCAACAGCGCCTCTTTCAATCCCCAGCACGTGCAAGCGGCCGTGGCATCGATCGTCGGCCGCATGGGCTGCACGCGCTGCGGCTTGGTTGCCACGCTGCCGGTCGAATATCAAGCCGACCCGTCGCCCGCATCGGGCGGGCAGGGCGTGGTTTGCTAGTCCGGGCAGTTCCGATTCGGCAATGATGAGGGCGGCTGCGCGGCGCGCATCGCGCAACCGCCCGCAAGAGAATGTCCAGAAAAGAGTGATGCCATGCTAGCAGCCCTGCTTTCCGCCGCGAGACCGATCACCGCCGCCGCGCATCCCGCGCCGCTGGGCATCGGCTTTCCCTATATGCCCGTGATGCCGCCCGAAGTCTATCGCAGCGGCTTGATCGATTTCGTCGAACTCACACCCGAAGCGCTGTGTCGCGAGCGCAAGGAAAACGGCAGCGTCGCTTTCGAACTCGTGCCGCAGCAGGTGCGGCATGCGCAAGAGGTGTGCCACGGCTTGCCCATGGTGGTGCACGGCGTGCAATTATCGATCGGCTCGGCCCATGGCTGGAACGGCGCTTACCTCGATATGCTCGAACAATTGCAGCAATCCTGGCCGTTTCTCTGGCACAGCGAACATTTGAATTTTCAAACCGTCGTCGACGATGCGGGAGTTGTGCAGGAAACCGGTGTGCCGCTGCCTCTGCCGAACACGATGGAAGCGGTCAATACCGTCATTGAGCGAAGCGCGGCCATTGCGCGCCGTTTCGGCGTGCCGTTCCTGCTGGAGAACCCGGCGCATTACCTTGAACCGGGCAGCCTCGACAGCGAAGAGATCGGTGACGAGATCGATTTCATGAACCGCATTACCGCCAGCGGCCATTGCGGCCAACTGCTCGATTTGCACAATCTCTATTGCAACGCCATCAACCACGGTTTCGATGCCTACAAGGCGCTCGACCGTTTGTACCTGGAGAATGTGACCGAGATTCATATCGCGGGCGGAACCTGGCGCGACGGTTTCCTGATGGATGCGCATGACAACGTGGTGCCGCAGCCGGTATGGGATTTGCTGGCCTACGCATTGCCGCGCGCCCCCAATGCCGCGGGCGTGCTCTATGAAGTGCTGGACCGCTACGTGCCCAAGGTCGGCGTGGCTGCCATGATGCGCGAGCTCGAACGCGCGCAGGAAATCTGGGAAGAATACCGTTACGGGAGGCGCGCAGTTCGCGCGGTTGCTTGATCATGTCACTGCATGGTTTTCAAACCGCGCTCGGCCGCCTGGTGCGCGCACGCCAGACCGATGGCGTCGCCGCCGATATCTTGGCACGCCTGCCGCTGGAGGATGACGAACGTAACGCCTTCGGCATGCTGCTTGCCGGCCGCGGCCTGGATTTTACGCGCGAAGTCCAGCGTTCCTGGTGCAAGGGCAGGGCGCGCAATGCCGCCTATCTGACGCTTTCGCTGCTCGACGAGGATGAGCGCCAGCGCCTGCTCGGCGAATGGGTCGAAGCCGGCGGCGGCATCGCCTCGTTTTTTGCCGGGGAGGCGATAGCCTTTCTCGATTTTCTTGCGCTGCATCTGCATGGCAGGACGCACGCGCTGTCGATTTGCCGCATGGAGCAGGCGGTACATCGGGCCAACGCCGCCGGGACGGAGGTGCAGACTGCGGTGGCGGAGCATATGCGTGAAACGACCGCCATCGCGCGCGCGCCGCACGCTTCGCTGGTGGAATTTTACGCCGAGCCCGGGCAATTGCTGCACGCCGTGCAAGCCGGCGCCGCCCTGCCGCAGGAAACACCGGAGCCGGTTGCCCTGCTGTTCGGCCCCGGGCTTGCCGATTTGTTCGAACGTGCCGACCAGGCGGAAGCCGCGCTATGGCTGCGGCTGGCCAGGCCAGCATCGTGGGGCGAATTATTGCGGGAAGCGCATGCGCCGTCCGTGATCGAACGCCTGATTTCGCTCGGCATCGTCTGCCCTTTGGCTCCGGATACCTGAATTCGCAAAGCCGGATACCATGACGGGCATGGATATTTCTACCTTGCCCGAACAAAGCTTCGGCCTGATCGCCGACCTGATCAAACAGCACGCGCAGGAGCGCCCGGCACACCCGGCTGTGATTGCCGGCGAGAGAGGCATCGCCTATGGCGCCTTCGACCGGTTGGCCGACCGCGTTGCCGCTGCCTTGCAGCGCGACGGCGTGGGGAAGGGCGGCGCGATTGCCGTCTGCGCCGCGGCTTCGATTGAATACGCGGCGGTCTTTATCGGCGCCTTGCGCGCCGGCGTGGCCGTGGCGCCGCTCGCGCCTTCCTCGACGGCGGAAAGCTTGGCGGCCATGACGCAGGATGCCGGGGCGCGTTTCCTGTTTGTCGATGCCGGCATGGCGCAGGAACTGGAAGCTGTTGCCGGTCGCATCGAGGCGCGCTTGATACGGCTCGATGATAGCGCGGGCGGCGCGCCATTAACGGCTTGGCTCGCCCCTGCCGACGCGCGTCCGGCGCCGGTCGAAATCGAACCGGCGCTGCCGTTCAACATCATCTATTCTTCCGGCACCACGGGTACGCCCAAGGGCATCGTGCAATCCCACCGCATGCGCTGGGCGCATGTGCAGCGCGGCGCGCTGGTGGGCTATGGCCCGCAAGCCGTGACGCTGCTGGCAACACCGCTCTATTCGAACACCACGCTTGTGAGTTTCTTTCCTGCCCTCACGCTGGGCGGGACCGTGATTTTGATGCCCAGGTTCGATGCGCGCGGCTATCTGGAACTGGCGCAGCGCCATCGCGCCACGCATACCATGCTGGTGCCGGTGCAATACCAGCGCCTGATGGCGTTGGCGGAATTCGACGACTACGATCTGACCAGCTTCGTCATGAAGTTTTGCACCAGCGCGCCGTTCGCCGCAAACCTGAAAGCCGATATCGTGCGGCGCTGGCCCGGCGGCTTGACCGAATACTACGGCATGACCGAAGGCGGCGGCACGCTGATATTGGCGGCACATGATTACCCAAACAAACTGCACACCGTGGGCCAGCCCGGGCCGGGCAGCGATATCCGCCTGATCGACGATGCCGGAAACGAAGTGGCGGCGGGCGGGATGGGGGAGGTGGTCGGCCATTCGGCAGCCATGATGAATGCCTATCACAACCAGCCGGGCAAGACGGCCGAGGCCGAATGGTTCGACAAGGACGGCAAGCGTTTCATCCGTACCGGCGACGTCGGCCGTTTCGACGAGGATGGCTTCCTGACCCTGTTCGACCGCAAGAAAGACATGATCATCTCGGGCGGCTTCAACATCTATCCCAGCGACCTCGAGGCGGTGCTGCGCGAGCATCCCGCCGTAGTCGATGTGGCCGTGGTCGGCGTGCCCTCCCGGCGCTGGGGCGAAACGCCGGTTGCCTTCATCGTCCTGCATGAGGGGGCGGCAGAGAGCCCCGCCGGAATCATGGAATGGGCCAATGCCAGGCTGGGCAAGACGCAGCGCCTGGCTGCGGTGGAGTTGATCGATGTCTTGCCGCGCAGCGCCATCGGCAAGGTCTTGAAGCGCGAATTGCGCGATGCGTTCGGCAAGCGCCTGGCCTGAGGCGTTGTATCGCCGGTACGCCGGCTTGCCGGTGGCGGGAATATAATCGGCTCAGTGAAACGAAGCCGTGAGGGGACGCATGGAGTTGCGCCGTTTTGTCACTGCCGCTGCCATCGCCGCGACCATGGTATCGCTTGTGCAAGCTTGCGCGGCGGCGGAACCCATCGTCTTGTTCTACGTGCAGCGCCCGCCTTTCATGGGAAGCGGCGCCGACGGAAAGTTGAGCGGGTTTTTGATACCTCCGGTCACCCGTGCATTTGCCAAGGCCGGCATTCCCGCGGTTTGGCGCGAGGCTTCCACGATGCGCCAGCTCACCATCATTCGTACCGACGCCATGCGCGCCTGTTCCACCGGACGCTACAGGACGCCGGACCGCGAAGCCTATGCCAGGTTCAGCCTTTCTTATTACCAGGATATGCCCTGGGTCGGTGTCGCCAACCTGAGATTGAAAACAGAAGATCGCATGCGTGCTGCGGACTTGATGGCCGATCCGAATGTGTCGGTGCTGCTGAAGGACGATATCAAGTTCGGCCCCTACGCCGATGACTTGATCGCTCACATGAAGGCAAAGCGCATTGGTACGACCAGCGATTTCGGGCAAATCATCCGCTTGGTGCAAGCTGGACGTGCCGATTTTACCTTCATCTCGGGCGAGGAGGAATCCTATTACCGCAAGCAGACTGGCTCCACGGACAAGGACCTCAAGATCATCCATTTCACCGACATGCCGGCCGGCGAGAAGCGCTACCTGATGTGCAGCAAGTCGGTGAGCGATGCGGAAATGGAAAAGATAAACGCCGGATTGAAGTGAGCTTCAATCCGGCGTTTTATCGGGCATATTTATTATGGCCTGCGAAGATTAACGCTCGCTCCAATTGCGGCGTGGGTTGTCGCTCGAGCGCGGGCCCTTGCCGCTACCGAAGCCGCCGCCTTCCTTGCGCGGGCCATTGCCCGGCTTGGAGAAGGTGCGTTGGCTCGGCCCGCCACCGCCATTGCCGCTGCCGGTCCGCTTGCCGTCGCCGGGGCGCCAGCCCGGTTTGCCGCCGGGGCGCGAGCTCGGTGCCGTTTTCTTCGGTTCGTAGCCTTCGATCACGTCGACCGGGATCGTTTGCTTGGTGAAGCGCTCGCTACGCTTGACGTTGATCGCCTCCGAGTGGTTCACCAGCGATACCGCAATGCCCTTGCGGCCGGCGCGGCCGGTACGGCCGATCCGGTGCACATAGTCCTCGGGGAATTTCGGCAAGTCGTAATTGAACACGTGGGTGATGGCGGGCACGTCGATGCCGCGCGCGGCGACGTCGGTGGCAACCAATCCGCGCACGTGACCGCGGCGCAGGCTGTCCAGCGTGCGGTTGCGCGCGCCCTGGTGCATGTCGCCATGCAGCGCGGCGGCGGCGAAGCCGGCAATGTTCAGGCGGTCGGCGATATTGTCGGCGTCGCGCTTGGTGGCGGTGAAGATCACGGCCTGGTCGATCGTTACATCGCGCAGAAGATGATCGAGCAGGCGGTTCTTGTGCGACAGATCGTCGACGAAGTGCACGCGCTGCAGGATGTTTTCATGCTTGGTTGCGGCACTCGCGATCTGGATGATCTGCGGCTCGCGCGTGATGCGCTTGGCCATGTTGCCGACTACGCCATCCAACGTGGCCGAGAACAGCATGGTCTGGCGCGATTCGGGCGTGGCGGCGACGATCTTTTCGATGTCGTCGATAAAGCCCATGTCGAGCATGCGGTCGGCTTCGTCCAGGACCAGGATCTGCAATTGCGAGAAATCGATCTTGCCCGATTCCATGTGGTCGATCAGGCGGCCCGGCGTGGCAACCAGGATCTCGGGGTTCTTCGACAGCAGTTGCATCTGCTTGGGGTAGGGCATGCCGCCGAGGATGGACACGGCGCGTACGCGGCGCATGAAGGCGCCGTACTTGTCGGTGGCGGTGGTGACTTGCAGCGCCAGTTCGCG
>DASVYZ010000167.1:0-10048 GCA_036391935.1 Burkholderiaceae bacterium
CGCAAGCCGTGTTCATCTTCGTGCCGGCCGGCGAACAAGGCATCGCCTTCATGAAGACTTACCGCGAAAAAGGCCTGGCCGAAGCCGGCATCAAGGTGATCGCCACGGGCGACCTGACCGACGACCACGTGCTGCAAAGCATGGGCGACCCGGCCCTGGGCATCATCACCAGCTTCCATTATTCGGCTGCGCACGATTCGCCCGAGAACAAGGCGTTCCTCAAGACCTACGCCGAAGCCAACCCCGATGCGGGCAAACCCAACTTCATGTCGGTGGCAGCCTATGACGGCATGGCGGCGATCTATGAAGTGTCCAGAAAACTCAACGGCAAGGTCGACGGCGACAAGGCGATGGCGATCCTGAAGGGCATGAAGCTGGCCAGCCCGCGCGGCAACATCATGATCGACCCGGCCACGCGCGACATCGTGCAGACGGTCTATGTGCGCAAGGTGGAGAAGGTCGGCGGCGAGCTGCAAAACGTGGAATTCGACAAGTTCGCCGACGTGAAGGATTCGGGGAAATAGGCTCCCCAAGTCCGATGGAAGCCCTGTGAAGTCGCTGCGTGGTTCGGCGGCACAGGGCTGCCATCATGAATTGACAGCCGCCGGCAGAAGGGTCAATATTGGCTGACCCCGGACACCGCTTGCGCGCGCGAAAGACCGCCACATGAATAGCAAATCCTTGCTTCCGGCGTTCGCCGCGGCCTGCCTGCTGGCGCTTACGCTTGGGCTTGCCGGCAATGCCGATGCCGCTCCCAAACCCATCGTCTACCTGAGCGCCAAAGCCGACCTGCCGTTCTGGAGCACCGTCGGCAAAGGTGTCAAGGACGTGGCCGAAGCCAACGGCTACGCCTTCCAGGAAATGGACAGCGACCTGAACGGCGCGACCCAGCTGCAAAATGCCAGGAGCGCGATCGCCCGTGGCGCAGCCGGCATCGTCATCTCGCCAACCGACAGCAAGACCGCGCCGGAAGTGCTGGACGCCGCATCGAAAGCCGGCGTGCCCGTGGTCATCGCCGATGTCGGCACCAACGGCGGCGACTACGTGACTTACGTCAAATCGGACAATTACCGCGGCGCCTACGACGTCGGCTCGGAACTTGCGGCGGCGTTCAAGGAGAAAGGCTGGCATGCCGCCCCCTTCGCCCTGATCACGATCTCGCTGGCGCGCAAGAACGGACAAGACCGCACCAACGGCTTTCGCGACGCGATGAAGGATGCCGGCCTGACCCGGGAAGCCGGCTTGAAGCAGATGCAGAACTATTCGGCCGACGAAACCTTCCATTATGTGCGCGAGATGTTCAAGGCCACGCCGGGCCTGCGCGGCTTGTTCATCGAAACCGACCAGCCTGTGGAAGGCGCGCTGCGTGCCATCCGCGAATCGAAAAGAAATGGCGAGGTGCTGATCGCCTCGTTCGACGCCATGCCCGAAGTGCAGGATTTGCTCAAGAGCGGAACCTTGATTGCAGTCGGCATGCAGCAACCCTATCTGATGGGCAGCAAGTCCGCTGAAGCATTGGTGGGCCACCTGCGCGGCACGCCGCAGCCCAAGCAGGTGCTGGTGCCGATCCTGGTGGCGACCAACAAGAATATCGCGCAATTGCTGCCGGTGGCGAGCAAGACGGTTTTCGGGCGATAGCGTCCTTCAGCCTGCGCGCCATCCACAGTCCCCGCATGAAACTTCCGCATCTCAAGATCGGCCAGCGCCTGGCGCTGAGCTATGGTTCGATCATCCTGCTGCTGGTCGCCACCACGTTTGCCGGCATCGGCAAGCTGCGCGCCTTGAGCGAAACCACCGACGACGCGCTGAACGACAAATATCCGAAAACCATCCTGGTCAACCAGGTGACCGACCAGCTCAACATCATCGCCCGCGCGATGCGCAATGCGCTGATCCTGGCCGATCCCGATGAACTGCAGCAGCAATTGCGCGACGTCAGCTCCTCGGCCCAAGCGATGGAAGAATCGCTGTCCAGGCTGGAACGCGGCATCACCGATCCCGAGGGCAAGGAATTGCTGGCCCGGATCCGCATCGTGCACTCGGCTTACATCGTCAACCAGGACGACTTCGTCAAGCTGGTGGCAGCGCACAAGATGGGAGAGGCGAAGAATCTGTTGCTGGTCGATTTGTACGGTTACCAGAATTCCTATTTCGCGCTGCTCGACGAACTCAACCGCAACCAGGGCCGCTTGATGGACCAGGCGGCGCAGGAGGTCCGCGCCACCTATCTCACGGCACGCGATGCCATGATCGCCCTGGTAGCCGTGGCGGTGCTGCTCAGCGTCGCCATCACCTACGCCATCCGCCGCTCCCTGCTCAAGCAGCTCGGCGGCGAACCCGACTACGCCGCCGCCATGGCAAGGCGCATCGCGGGGGGCGACCTGTCTTCGCGGATCGCCATCGGCGACAGCGACCATTCCAGCCTGCTCTATGCCATGAGCGGCATGCGCGACACCCTGGTCGAGCGCGGCAATGCCCTGCAGGAAACGAATAACGAGCTGGCCAAAACCATAGAGGCGCTGGGGGAGACCATCGACAGCTTGAACCGCGCGCGCGAAGACCTGGTCAACAGCGAAAAGCTGGCAGCCTTGGGCTCGCTGGTGGCCGGCGTATCGCACGAACTCAACACGCCGATCGGCAACAGCCTGATGGCGGCCAGCACCTGCAGCGACTTGACGCGCGCTTTCACCGCCGACTACGGGCGCGGCGCCATCTCGCGCGCGCAATTCGATGGTTTTCTTGCCAACGTGGCCGAAGCCAACAATATCCTGCTGCGCAACCTGAACCGTGCGGCCGATCTGGTGCAGGGCTTCAAGCAGGTGGCCGTGGACCGCGAAACCTCGCAGGGGCGGCGCTTCCAGCTCGACGATACGGTGGGCGAGATCTTGCTGATGCTGCAGCCGCGGATCAAGAAAACGCCGTTCAAGATCGTGACCGACATCCCGCCGGGCATCGCCATGAACAGCTATCCGGGGCCGCTCGGGCAGGTCCTCATCAACCTGGTCAACAATGCGCTGCTCCATGGCTTCGACAAGCGCGATGCGGGCACCGTCACCATCCGCGCACATACGCTGCCCGGCCAACTGGTCGAGATCAGCGTGCATGACGACGGCAAGGGCATCGCGCCGGAACACTTGAAACGCATCTACGACCCCTTCTTCACCACCAAGATGGGGGCCGGCGGCTCCGGCTTGGGCCTGCACATCGTCTACAACATCGTCACCGGTCTGCTGGCGGGCAAGATCAAGGTGATCAGCGAAGTCAATATCGGCACCGCGTTCACGCTGACCCTGCCGCTGCAGGCCTACCCTTCCCAATACTCGGCCCCGGCGGCGGCTTGAGCTTTTCGCCGGCGGCACCCGGCAACAGCAGCCGAAATCGGGGTCCATGGAGTAAACTGGCGCCATGCCCAAGCCGCCGCCCGAAAAACCGTCCAGCCCGCCGCTCAATCCGCTGCTGCGGCGCATGCTGGCGCCGCAAGCGCCAGCGCCCTTCGATTCCGGCGCCGCATTCCGGGCCGCAAGCCAGGCTTACGCAGCCGGCCGGCTCGAGGAAGCCGAGGCCGGCTACCGCAATATCCTGGCTCACGAGCCGCGCCATGCCGATGCGCTCTATCTGCTTGGAGGCGTGCGGCAGCAGCGCGGCGACCGGACACAGGCGGAATCCCTGTTCCGCCAAGCGCTGGCCATGCGCGAAGACCCGCGTTTTCTGTTTGCACTGGCCGGCCTGCTGCACGAAATGCGGCGCCACCCCGAGGCCGAATCGGCCTTCCGCCGTACGATCGAGCTCGACCCGGGCAAGGCCGTGGTGCACCTCAACTACGGCAACCTGCTTGGCGAAATCGGGCGTTTCGACGATGCCGAATCGGCTTACCGGCGCGCCCTTGCCCTGCAGCCCGGTTCCGACCAGACAGGCGCCAGGACAATCGCACAGATAAACAACAATCTCGGCAATGTATTGCGTGCGATGCGCCGGCATGGCGAAGCGGAACAGGCTTATCGCAGTGCCCTGCAACTCGACCCCACCCATCTTCCGGTGCGCCTGTGCCTGGCCGCCTTGTACGGCGAAACCGGGCGGATGGCCGAAGCCGAGCAAGCCTACCGCGAAGCCATCGCGGCACACCCGCAGGCGGCCGATGCGCACAACAACCTCGGGGTGCTGCTGCATGCGGCGGGACGCGCCGCCGAAGCCGAACAGGCGTTCCGCCGGGCGCTGGCACTGCGTCCGGCCTTCCCGCAAGCCTTGAACAACCTAGGCAACCTGTTGCGCAAGGCCGGGCAATTCGATGAAGCCATCGCCGCCTATGACCAAGCCGTCGCGCTCGCTCCGGGCTATGCCGAGGCGCACAACAACCTCGGCACGGCCTTGAAGGAAAGCGGCCGGGCCGACGCGGCCCTGGCGAGCTACCGCCAGGCGCTGGCACTCGCGCCGCGCAATGCCGATACGCATTTGAACCTCGCTTGCCTGCTGCTGGCCGGGGGCGACTTCGGCAACGGCTGGCGCGAATACGAATACCGCTGGCACGCCGCCGGGCGCACCGGGCCGCCGGTCTTCACCGCACCGCTGTGGGATGGCAAGGCCGATTTGCGCGGCAAGACGATCTATCTGCACGCGGAACAGGGTTTCGGCGATACGCTGCAATTCCTGCGCTATGCGACGCTGGCGGCCGAACGCGGTGCCACCGTATTGCTCGGCGTGCCGCCGGAGTTGAAACGGCTGGCGGCGAGCTGCCCCGGTGTCGCGCGCATCCTCACCACGGGCGATGCCGCGCCGGACTTCGATTTCCATTGCCCATTGATGAGCCTGCCGCTGGCTTTCGGCACCACAGTCGATACGATCCCCGCCCGGGTACCCTACCTGGCGCCCGATGCCGACGCCGTGGCGGCTTGGAACAGCAGGCTCGGCACGCGAACCCGGTCTCAGGCCGTAGCACGAATCGGCCTGGTCTGGGCCGGCAAGCCGCGCAAGGGCAACCCGGAATCGTATGCCGTGGACCGGCAGCGCAGCATGACGCTGGCGCAATTGCGGCCGCTGCTGCAAACGCCAGGCTTGCAGTGCTACAGCCTGCAATTGGGCGAGGCGGGAGAACAGGCACGGGCGCAAGCGGAGCTGATCGATTTCTCGGCAGAACTGAACGACTTCCACGATACTGCGGCCCTGATCGCCAATCTCGATCTCGTCATCAGCGTCGACACCGCCGTGGCCCATCTGGCCGGCGCGCTGGGCAAGCCGGTCTGGCTGCTCGATCGTCACAATCCGTGCTGGCGCTGGCTGCGCGAACGGTCGGACAGCCCATGGTATCCTTCGATGCGCATCTTCCGCCAAGCCGGGCCGGGCGACTGGGCCGGCGTGGTAAAAGACGTGCAAGCGGCGCCGAAGCCACTCGTCGCCGCGCCGGACTGACAAGCTTGAAACCGCATGATGAAGCCGCGCAAAACCGTTTGTGTAACGGCGTTCTTTCGGTAATACTGTGCGTCCACATCCCCTCATGGAGTGTCGCCATGAAACGCCTTCCCCTGCTCTTGTTGCTCTGTTCCTTTGCCGGCGCCGCCTGGGCGCAAACTCCTCCTCCACCGACGGGTACGCCTTTCGAACAACACAAAGCGATGGCAATTGCCAAGGTCCAGGCCCATATCGCGCGCGAGCAGCAATTGCTGACCTGCCTGCAGGCGGCGCAGGACCGCGCCGCACTAAGGGCTTGCCGGCTCGCGGCACGTCCGGTACGTTGATATGACGCCGGGCCAGCGCTACCGCCACTACAAAGGCGGTTTCTACGAATATATTTGCGAAGCCACGCTCGAATCGGACTTGACGCCGATGGTCGTCTACAAGGCCAGCAACGGCACGGTCTGGATCCGTCCGCGCGAGGTATTCTTCGAGACCATCGAAGTCGATGGGAAAATGGTGCAGCGTTTTGCCGCCGTCGATTGAAACTCCCCCCGGTGCAATCGACATGCGGGCCAAGGCGGCGACCCGCCCGATAGAAGGCCGCGCCGCCCTGCCGGTGTATCGCTCGATCTTGATTCCCAACCAGCGCTGGCTGGGCTACGGCAAAGACGCGCCCCGAGAAGCGACCTGAAAGCCCATGGGTGCTACCATGTCGCCACAACAACAAGGATGACATCATGACCCTGACTTTCCTCCGCGTCTTCAGGACGCTCATTTGCGCATGCGTATTCCAGGCCGCCTTTGCCGGCAACGTCTGGGCCGCGACCGATCCTGCCACCCTGCGTGTCGACTACATCCACAGCGGCGACGCCAAGAGCGAACACTATGCGCTCGACCGCATCGTGATCGAACCGCTGCCCTGGCCCGGCAACCCGGCGCAGGCGATCGACAAGCTCAACCTCGGCGTCAACAAGGTCGAGGTGACAGACGCCAAGAGCGGCACGCTGCTGTATTCGCGCGGCTTCTCCACCGTGTTCGGCGAATGGCGCTCGACCGACGAAGCGGGCCATGTGGCGCGCGCGTTCCAGGAATCGGTGCGCTTTCCCAAGCCGGAGCATCCTGTGCACGTGCGCATCTACAAGCGCGACGACAACAATGCCTTCGTCCCGGCCTGGGATGTCGATATCGATCCCGATGCACAGGAAGTAATACGCAAGCAAGGTCCGGCGCCGGCCAAGGTGATCCCGATCCACGTCAGCGGTCCGTCGAAAGACAAGGTTGACCTTTTGATCGTCGGCGACGGCTATACCAAGGACGACATGCCGAAGTTCCTTGCCGATGCCACACGCATGAGCAAGCACCTGTTCGAAGTCTCGCCGTTCCGCGAACGCGAGAGGGACTTCAACGTCTGGGCCATGGCCGTGCCGACGCAGGAATCCGGCGTGTCGCGCCCCTCCACCGGCAAGTACCACGCCTCGGCCCTTGGCGCGCGCTACGACATCTTCGGCAGCGAACGTTACGTGCTGGCGCTGGACAACCGCGCGTTGCGCGAGATCGCGCAATACGCACCCTATGAGTTCATTGAAATCCTGGTCAACAACGAAACCTATGGCGGCGGCGGCATCTTCGGCCAGTTCAGCACGGCGGCCGTGGGTTCCGACTGGGCCGATTACCTGTTCGTGCATGAATTCGGCCATCACTTCGCCGGGCTGGCCGACGAGTATTACACCTCGGACGTGGCCTATGAAACCGGCGCCCCGCGCATCGAGCCGTGGGAACCGAACGTCACGGCATTGAAGGACCCGGCCAATCTGAAATGGAAGGACAAGGTTGCGCCCGGCACGCCGCTGCCGACGCCCTGGCCCAAGAAAACGTTCGAGGATGAAGCGCACGCGTTCCAGAAGCACCGCGCCGAATTGCGCGCCGCAAACCGCCCCGAGTCGGAAATGAATGCGCTGTTCCGTACCGAATTGAAGCGTGAAAACGAGTTGTTTTCGCCTGACCCGAACCGCCATGTCGTGGGAGCATTCGAGGGGGCGAACTATGAGGCAACCGGTTATTACCGGCCCGAGATGCAATGCATCATGTTCAATCGCAGCGAAACGTTTTGCAGCGTGTGCCAGGCAGCCATCACGCGCATCATCGACATGTATTCGACGCCGGCGGGGAAATAAGGCGTCAAGCGACGCCCAGGTAACGCTGCAGGGTCGTATCGTCCTTGATCAGGTTACCGCTGGCGGCGGCGTGCACGACGCGGCCGCGGTCGAGGATGACCGCATTCCGTGCCAGCGCAAGCGCCAGGCGCGCATGCTGCTCCACTACGATCACGGCCATGCCTTCGTCGCGCACGATGCGTTCCAATACACGCATCAACTCCTGCACGACGACAGGCGCCAGGCCTTCCATCGGCTCGTCGAGCAGGAGCAGTTTCGGATTGGTCATCAGCGCGCGTGCGATCGCCGCCATCTGCTGCTCGCCGCCGGACAACTGGTTGCCCAGATTGGCACGGCGCTCCCGCAAGCGTGGAAACAGCGCATAGACGCGCTCAAGGTTCCACGGCCCCGGCCGCGCCACCGCGGTAAGGTGCTCTTCTACCGTCAAAGAGGGAAACATGCCGCGCTCCTGCGGCACCCAGCCCATGCCCATTTGCGCACGCTTGTGGCTCGGCATGCCGGCCAGGCTCTTGCCCTGCCAGCGGATAGCGCCGCCGTGCAGGCGCGTGATGCCCATCAAGGTCAGCAGCAAACTGGTCTTGCCGACGCCGTTGCGGCCCAATAGCGCCAGGCTTTCGCCTTCCCTCATGGTCAAGCCTACGTCTTGGAGCACCACAGCTTCGCCGTAGCCGGCGCACACCCCGTCCAGTACCAGCAATTCAGTCATGGGCCGCCTCGCCGAGATAGACTTCCTTGACGCGCGGATCGGCGGCGATCTGTTCCGGTGTCCCCTCTACCAGGACGCGGCCAGCCACCAGCACGGTGATGCGTTCGGCGAAGCGGAATACCAGGTTCATGTCGTGCTCGATGAAGACGATGGTGACGTCGCGCGGCAAGGCGGCGATGACTTCGAACAGCTCGCCGCTCTGTTCCGAGGGAATGCCGGCGGCGGGCTCGTCCAGCAGCAGTATCCTGGGCTTGGACGCGAGCGCGAGGGCGATTTCGAGCAGGCGCTGCTTGCCGTAGGGCAGGCTGTGCACGGCGGCATTGGCGTCCGGCTGCAGGCGCAGCGATTGCAGCAATTCCATCGCGTCGGCTTCGGTCGCACGCTCACGCGCCACGCTGCGGTACCACACCTTGCCGCGCCCGCCATGTTCGAACAAGGCCAGCATGACCGATTCGAGCACGGTCAAGCCGTTGAACAGCGTATTGATCTGGAAGGTGCGCGCCATGCCGCGCTTGACGCGCTGGTGCGGCGCGAGATGCGTGATCTCTTGGTCGCCTATCCATACCTTGCCCGAAGACGGCGCGACGACGCCGGTCAAGAGATTGATGAAGGTGGTCTTGCCGGCGCCGTTCGGGCCGATCAATGCATGGCGTGCGCCGGCGGCGAATTGCAGGGTGATGTCGCTGTTGGCCTGGAATGCGCCCCAATTTTTGCAGAGGCACTCGGTGCGCAGCATGCTCATGCGCTGCCCCGCTTCTTCATGAATGCGCGCACACGCTCGAGCGCGCCGAGCAAGCCGCCCTGCGCGAACATCACCACGGCCACCAGCAAGGCGCCGATCCAGAACTGCCAATAGACGGGGTTCAGGCCCGACAGGTAATCCTGCAGCAGGATGAACACAGCAGCGCCGATCAGGCCGCCGTACAGTCGTCCCGCGCCGCCCAGCACCAGCATGACCAGCAATTCGGCCGAGCGTGGAAAGCCGAGCGAGTCGATGCCGACGAATTGCGTGGTCTGGGCCAGCAAGGCGCCGGCGATGCCCGCGATGGCGGCGCCCAGGGTATAGGCTGCCATCAGGCGCCGCGGGACATCGGCGCCGATAGCGCTCATGCGGCGATTTTGTTCGCGTATGCCGGCCAGGCTCAAGCCGAAAGGCGACGCCGTGAGACGGCGCAGGAACACGAACACGAGGAATAGTACCGCCAGCGAATATCCGTATGCCGTTTTGCCGTTCAAGTCGAACTCGAACACGCCGAACAGCTTGCCCATGGCGACGCCGGAGAGGCCGTCCACGCCGCCCGTGATCGCAGCGGCATGGTTCACCACCTCATACGTGATCAAGCCCATGCCGAGCGTGACCATCAGGCGCGTGAGATCCTGGCCGCGCACGACAAGAAAACTCGCCACAAAGCCGCAGACGCCGGCGGCCGCGCAGGCAAGCAGCAAGCCGCTCAGGGGCTCGCCCCAGCCATGCGCGGCCAACAGGCCTGCGGTATAGGCGCCGATGCCGAAGAAAGCCGCATGGCCGAGCGAGAGTATGCCGGCGTAACCGAGGATCAGATCGAGCGAGAGCGCGAACAGCGCCGTAAACAGCACCTGGTTGCCGAGAATAAGGTAATCGGGAAAAACGAAGTATGCGAGTACCGGCACCAGCCAGAAACCGACCTCGGCCACGCGCCAGCGGTCGTTCGGCAGAACATTGGCCTGCGGCGCGCTCATGAGCGCCTCCCATGCAAACCTGCGGGGAACAGCAGGGGCAACACGATCATCGGGGCGTAAA
>DASVYZ010000168.1:0-5553 GCA_036391935.1 Burkholderiaceae bacterium
CAGATCCACCCCGGCCCAGCCGCAATCGCCGATGAAGCCGAAGGTGCTGGCGCCGCTGACGACGACTTGGAAGTGATAGAGCAGCACCAGCACGATGGCGGCGGCGCGCAAGGTATCGAGGCCGGGCAGGCGGGAATTGGGCAGGATGGCGTTCATGTGGCGATTCTATCCGCCGCCCCCGCTCGAGGGCGATCCGGTCCCGTGTAACCGCTGTAACCGCCATCGGGCCAGGGCCCGTTTTTCGGAAGCGAACGCGGCGAATCGACGCAGCCGATTTGTTTTGAACCTCAACAATCCAAGCGGCAAAATGCGCGCAGGCAGTACCCGCCTGCAAAAAGCTGTGTTACCCTAGCGCTTTTTTGAAAAGGAGATGTTATGAAAAAGGGTGAACTGGTTGCAGAATTCGCGAAGCGCACGGAACTGTCCGCCACCGCAGCCAACAATGCCGTCAACACGTTGATCGACATCATCACCGAGCGCCTGAAGAAGGGCGACACGGTCGGCATCACCGGCTTCGGCACGTTCTCCGTCGCCAAGCGCGCCGCACGCAAGGGCCGCAATCCCGCCACCGGCGCGGCAATCAAGATCGCCGCTTCCAAGTCGCCCAAGTTCTCCGCCGGCGCGACGCTGAAGGCTGCCGTCAACCCCAAGAAGAAGTAATCTCCTTCGCGGTTGCTTCTTCTTGCGCTCTTCCCCGCAATCGCCTGCGATTGCTTGAGATTCGGGGAGGAGCGCCCCTCCTCCCCTCCTCCATATTCCCCCGCGCCTATTGGCGCTGCATTCCCCGCTCTTCCACCGGCACCACCGGCAGCGAAATGAAGCTCGCCTGATTCCCTCCGTGGTAAATACGCTGCGTCGCCTTCACGTAATCGCCCGGCTGGGCAAAGAAGATATTCGGCACGAAAGTCTGCGGGTTGCGGTCGTATAGCGGGAACCAGCTCGACTGCACCTGCACCATGATGCGATGACCGGGCAGGAAGGTATGGTTCGCCGTCGGCAAACCGAACTTGTAGGTCAAGGGCTGGTTCGGCCCAATCGGCTTGGGGTCGCTGAAGCTTTCGCGATAGCGGCCGCGGAAGATATCCATCGCCACGCTCAACTCATAGCCGCCCATGGCCGGCTCGCCGGGCACGCGGTCGGGGTAGACGTCGATCAGCTTGACCACCCAGTCGCTGTCGCTGCCGGAAGTCGCGGCAACCAGGTTGACGATGGAAGCGCCGCTGATCTTCAGCGGCTCCTTGAGCGGCTCGGTTTGATAGACCAGCACGTCGGTGCGGTCCGCCACCGATCGCTGGTCGCTGACCAGCCACTGCTGCCAGGCGGTGCGGTCGGAAGACACGACAGGGCGCGGAATATACGGCACGGGCTTGGCCGGGTCGGACACGTATTCGTCATACGCCGCCGCACCTTCGGCCTTGGCCGGGGCGCTGAACGACAGCGCCGCGTTCTGCGCCAGGTAGAGCGGACGCGGCTTGTATTTGCAACCCGAATCGCAAGCCAGCGGCCAGGACTTGAAACGCTCCCAATGGTTTTCGCCGGTGTTGTAGATCAGGACCGGCGGCGTATCGGCCTTGGGCGCGCCGTCCTTGAGATATTGGTCGAAGAACGGACGCAACACGTCGCGCCGGAATTGCAGCGCCGTATCCCCGTCGAACTTCAATACGCCGAGCGAGCTGCCGTCGTACTTGACGCCGCTGTGGCGCCACGGGCCCATGACGAGATAATTTTTGTCATTGTTCTTGTCCTTGGGCTCCATGGCGGCATAGCTGTGGATCGCGCCCCACATGTCTTCCTGGTCCCACAAGCCTTGCAGCCACATCGTGGGCACGGTCAAAGGCTGGCGCGCCATGATCTTGTCCAGCGCCTGCTCCTGCCAGAATTGGTCGTAGGACGGGTGTTCCGCGATCTTGCGCCAGAAAGGCAGTTGCTCCAGCCCGGCCGCCTTGGCATAGGCCCCGGTCGAGCCGGCACGGAGGAAATTTTCATAGTCGTCGGTAGATTCGCGTGCGATCGGCTTGCCTTCGCCGCGCTCCGTGGTTTGCCAGGTGAAGTAATCGAGATTGGTCTGGCGGAAAGCGCCGTAGTGGAACCAGTCGTCCCCCATCCAGCCGTCTATCATCGGGCTCTCGGGCGCCGCCACCTTCAAGGCCGGATGCGGATTGATCAGGGCCATGACCACGGTGAAGCCTTCGTAGGAAGAGCCGATCATGCCGACCTTGCCGTTCGATTCCGGCACATTCTTGACCAGGTAATCGATCGTATCCCAGGCGTCGGTGGAATGATCGACGGCGGTCGAATTGAGCGGACCGCGCAGGGGCCGCGTCATCACGTAATCGCCTTCCGAGCCATGCTTGCCGCGCACGTCCTGGTACACGCGGATATAGCCGCCCTGGACAAATACCTCATCGTCCGGCGCCAATTCCGCGAGCATGCTCGGCCCGTCTTCGCGCGCGGCGCGCTTGTCGGCGTGGTAGGGCGTGCGCGACAAGAGGATGGGCGCATTCTTCGCGCCCTTGGGAATCACGATGACGGTATGGAGCTTGACGCCGTCGCGCATCGGGATCATGACGACGCGCTTTTCGTAGTCGTAGCCGTTCTTGGGCGCGACGAATTTTTCCGGGATGTCCGGCGTCATCGGCGGCGTGTCGGCCATGGCGGCCAGGGAAAGGGGGAAAATGGCCGAAGCCAGAATGACGCGCAGCATGTATTGCTTCATGAATGGTCCGCTTCGCAAAAAAAATTGAAGCCAACATTATTCATCAATTCGTCATACCGTGCGCGAACAGGTGCCGCTGCTTCCCGGCGAATTCAGCGGCCCGAAAAAATCGACCTCAAACCGGTGAGCGCGCCGCAACGACACCGGCCCGGTCAAGCAAGTCAAGCAGGCTCGCGGAGAGCGACATCCTCCCTCAATCCATTGCGTTCGCCACTCGGCTCGCTCCCGAAGCGGAGATGCAATCATTACAATGTACACAGTCAGTGCGGCAGCAAGTACCAGTTCAACAAATGGTGTAAAAACACTACCCGAATCGGGAAACTGCAGCCTGCAGCTGCGGCATGCCTGCGAAATTGCCACGGCAGCGGCATCATGGCCTGGACAATGCCATGTCCTGTTAGTAAGCTGTATCCGTCGTCCGAGCCCGAACCGCACTGAGCGATGGCCGCAGCGACAACGCACAGCGACACCCGCCTTCAGCGCCCCCCAGCCGACAGCGGAGAACACGATGTCTCACGCCGGCAAGACGACCATGCCGGCCAGGTTCAATTTATCTGTCATGGGGGAATCATGATCAAACCGTCCGGCGCTTCCACTCTCACCGCTTTCACCTGCCTGTTCGCTTCGCTTGCCCTGATGTCACCTGCCGCCACGGCGGCGCCAGATGACGAATGGCCGGGGCTCAATCGGCAATTCAAGGACTTGATCCAGGCCGGCAGGTATGGCGACGCCCTGCCCGTCGCCAAGCGGGAAGTCGAGATCACGCTGAAGAAAGACGACGCCGCGCTGGGCGCCAGCTATTCCAACCTCGGCGACGTGCAATGTGCGCAAGGACAGTTCGCAGAAGCGGAGCAGAGCTATCGCCATGCCGTAGCCGCCAATGAAAAGGCACTAGGGAAAAACCATCCCAGCGTCGCCGCCGATCTGTACAAGATGTGGGGCCTGTTCCTGGCCTCGGACCAGGCCGAGCAAGCCGACGCTTTGCTCAAGCGCGCGCAGGACATCAACGACAAGACTGCCCCTGGCGCCCGCGTCGACGTGGCGGCGATACTCGACAGGCTGGCCGGGGCCTACCAAGCCTATGGCGCCTTGCCGCCGGCGGACCGGCTGTACCAGCGCCTGCTGCCCATGAGTGAGGCCAAATTCGGCCCCGACCATCCGGAAACCGCCAAGGTGCTCGACAGGCTGGCGCATGTCTACCGCATGGAGGCGCAATACACCGCAGCCGAACCGCTCTACAAACGCGCCATCGACATCAAGGAAAAAGCCTATGGCCCGGAGCACCCGGAAACGGCCGACAGCCTGAACGGCCTGGCCACGGTCTACGTCGCGCAAAAACGATACCGCGATGCCGAACCGCTGGCACAGCGCGCACTGGCAATCTACGATAAATCGGGCAATCCGAACGATCAAACGGTCGCGCTATGCCTGAACAACCTGTCAAAGATCAGCCGGGCGCAAAGCCAGATGCCGCAAGCCGAAACCTACGTCAAGCGTTCGCTGACGATCACGGAAAAGAATCTTGGGCCGGAACACACCGATGTGGCGGCGCGCTTGAACGAGTTGGCCATCCTCTACGCCGGCGAAGGCAATTATGCCGCTGCGGAACCGCTGGTCACGCGCGCACTGGCGATCTATGAAAAGGCGCTGGGTCCGACCCACCAGAATGTCGCCGCCACCTTGACGAACCTGGCAAAAATCGAGCGCGCGCTGGGCCACGCCAGCGAAGCCGATGCGGTGGACAAGCGCATTGTGGCGATGAAGCAGTAGGCAGGCTCAATCCGCTCACTGGCGGGAGCACAGTTTCACGTTATACCAGGCTGCGGATGCCAGCGGGAGGAAGCTTTCGAAGTCGCTCGGCGGCAATTCCTCCTTCAGCTTCGATTCGCTTGCGCCATACCCGTCGACAGTCGGCTTGAGGACGGCCAGGCAATCCTCCTTGCGCCCCAAGTGATACAAGGTCACGGCGAGATCGTTGCGCACTTGGGCTTCCTCGAGCCAGTTCAATGTCGCCGCGCAATCGTTGAGCACCGGCTGCAGCATATTCAAGGCGGCCTGGTAGTCCTTGCTTCCATATAGCCTGGAAAATTTTTTCTCCGTCGCGTTGCGCTCGCGGTTGCGGCAACCGGGCGCCGGCACCAGGTAGCGCCCATCGAACCAGGCGCGCGCGCCGCAATAGTCCCGGCACTCCCCCTGACTGCCGAGCAGGATCTCTACACCTTGGGCATCGGGTTTGAAACTCACGGGGCAGGGGTCATCGGTAACAGGGTCGGTCAATACGGCTTTACCTTCCTTGATGCCGCCGTCGATGCTGCAGGAATGGCCGTTGGCGCCGACGGCCGAAATATTGAAATGCACTTTGCCGTCCGCGCTGCGTGCCACAGTCAGCGTGCCTCGGCCCTTCTCGGAAATGTACTCTCCGGGCGCCGGTGCAACGAACGTTGCTTCTGCGGCGCGGGCAAGTTCAAAGCACACGGGCAGCAAGACGATAAAGGCGATGCGTTTGAGGTACACGTTTTACTCCCGATAAGCCAAAAAAATTTCCGGCCGAAGCGGCGCATAGACGCATCATGCCTCCTCGATCTCGTTGCTCGCGTCGCAAGCCGTGCCGGCGGCGATCCAGCGCAACACCAGCCTTTGCATGATCGTTGCCAATCGTGCAGGCAGCCAGCGCAGGTGACGCCCCGGGTGCTGCGCCATGCCGCAACGATAGCGCTGTGCCTCTCCATCCCATTCCAGAGCCCTGCACCCGCCGCGCCGCTGCCGCAGGAAAACCAGGGCGACGGGACAAGGCTCGTGCGCGCAGCATACGCCGCAACCGTTGCACGGCGCGCCGT
>DASVYZ010000169.1:0-6957 GCA_036391935.1 Burkholderiaceae bacterium
TGGTCCAGTCCGCCGTTTCCAATAGCGTGTTGAGGGTGGCTTTGACGGCAGACGAATGCAGCACGACGTCCATCGCCTGGTGTTTGTCGAGAGGGGATTTCTCCCCCGCAAGCGCAAGCCTGGCATCGCCCAGCGCTTGGGGCACGAAGGCGCCGAAGGCGTAGTTGGCGACGACGTTGGCCTTTGCATAGAATTCGCCCGACGCATCCATATGGGCGCCGCTGACGCCGCCATTGGTGTCGTGGTCGGTGCCCACCATGCGGAACGATGCCTGGATCGTATCGCGCATGGCCGCGTAAGCCAGTACCTTGGTATCGGTTGCCATGAGCTGCGCGGCAAGTTCTGGCTTGCCGAGGTGGGGGCCGGCGACGCCCAAGGAGATGTTGGTCAGGATGGCGCCGGTGGCCAGCGTGGTGACCGCGTCGGAGTACTTGCGCTGCTGCTCCATTTTCGCTTGCTTCTCTTGATCGGGAAGCGCAGCCCACTGTTCGGCGCTGAGGTTGTGGAAACCGCGGGCCGCCGCTTCGGGATTGCGTTGTTCGCGGTATTGGCGGAGACGGTGCAACCCGAGCGATACCGTGCCGGACACCACCTGCATGGCCACCACGTGAGTATGCGGCAGTTGGCGCAAGGCGGCGAACAAGGCCTCGTTCATCACTTCCCGGAGGAAGGTCGGCACCCCGACTGCCACGGCTTGATGAATCGTGTGGCCGGCCACGGCGCCGAGAAATTTCGGCTTGAGGCCCATGACCCCCAAGCCCGAGGCGGCGCTCGAGCCTACCTTGCCGATCTGGTCGGCGCCGAACTTGAGGCCGGTCTTTCCCAGGCCAACACCGGTTTGCACCAATTCCTTGCCCATTTCCTTGCCTGCGCTCAGCTTTTCGCCGGTATAGTCGGCTGCAGCCTTGAGCGGGGCCTTGGCCTTCCCCGCCGTGTTCTTGATGGAAGCCCAGGCATTGCCGCCCATCGATGCCAGGCCGCTCAAGGGGGCGGCTGCCATTGCCCGCCAGCTCGCCGCAGCCGGCGGCGGAGGAGGTATGTCAACGTGGATGTCGTCGTAGGGCTCGGTCGCGCTGAAGATAGGCAGTCCCGTGAAGCTGCGCAAGGAAACGGAGCCGTGGCTCGCGCGATCGCTGGCGCCGCTGCCCTCGCTCTGCCGCGTACGCTGACTGCCGCCGAGAATGTCGTTGCGGCGCGGGGCGCTCGGCAGCGATCCAGAGGCATGCGTCTGCGCACGGCCGGACAGATTGCCAAGCGCGGGGTTTGTTGTCGACAGATTCGATGGCGTCCTGGACGGCGTGGCCTCGTCCTCCGCGACGATCTCGGCGGACGGCGGCGTATGATGCACTGAGTGCGATCCCGACACTCCCCCTAATTCTCCTGACATGATGCGTTCCTCCTGTTAATTCCGAAAATGATTGGTATCGATGCGATGCGTGCGATATGGGCGAAGTGGCGCGCCGCTAGTAGCGTTTGGTCTGTATTCCGATTGCGAAGCCGGCGAGTTCGCGCAGGCGGCCGGCAAGCGCGGCGGGTTGCGGCTCGGCCAGGGGCCAGCGGCATATCAGGCTCGGGCCGCCGTAGCCGTCGGCTGCCAGGATGCCCGACGACAGCATCAGCGTCGCGTTGGCTTCAAGCAGGGCTTTGCGGGCGGCCGGGGTCGCCCAGGCCGGATCGAGCAGGGCGCTGACGATCAGCGCCGTATCGCCCGGGGCGCAAGCGAGCAGCAGGCGCTGCCCGTCGACCAGGATGCGTCCGGTGCGCGCCGCTTCGCGCGCCACCGCCTTGTCCGCGCCGAGGTGCAGCATGGCTTCGGCGACCAGGATGAAGACCTCCTTGGGCGCCTCGAATTCCTGGTAGTCCACAGGCGCTGCGGTCGCCGGCGCCGCCTTCTTCTTGAACGGCGAAGTGGTGGCCATGGTCATTGCATTCTCCTCTTGCTGCCGGTCCGCACCGCCACGCACAGGTCGTGCATGCCTTCCAGCGCGGCACGCAGCAGTTCGGGCTCGTGCATGGTCGTCGGAAGATTCATCAGCAGGCAGGCGGTGTCGCCTTCGTCGAGGGCGAAGCCCCATTCCGCCACGATCATCGCGGCGGAATTGGCGCGCAGCATGGCATCGTGCCAGGCGGCCGATTCCACGTCCTCCGGCCGGGGCATGATGGCCGAGGCCACCACGCGCAGCGTCGCGTCCGGCAGCTTGCCGACATGAATCTCGAACTCGATGCCGTCGCTGTAGAGGCGTCCCGACTGGGCGAACGTCTGCTTGCTTTCCGGGTTCAGTCCGATCGCATCCGCCGTGGCCTGCAGCAATGCCGTGCGGCCGGGAACGTAGTGCGATGCGCTTGTAGTTTCGCTCGGTGAAATCTGTAACATGTGTCTCTCCTTGACGAGGTGTAACGGATGCTTGTCATTTCACACCAGACACGCGGGTGCGCATGCCGCGCCGGCGAAGCATTGCGCCGGCATGCGAAGTTCGCGGCCCGAAACGATCCGGTTTGTCATGGGCTTGTCATATCGCTATGGTGTAATGCGGCCTCTGATTGGTCCCCCCGCCACATCAACCGCATTTTGAGCACCATATGGACTACGTATCGCGTATGCCGGCGTCGATCGCCGATTCCCGGGAGATTCCCGGGCTGAATTCCGGGCTGATTTCGCGGCCCATCGCCGCGCCCGTTCACACCCGCTTCCTCGACCCGTACGATTTGCACGCGGTGGTCGAGCTGGAGCGGGAGAAGTGGGATGCCGACCAGGCGGCGTCTCCCGCCGAGTTGCTGAACCGCATTGAACGGCATCCCGATTTGTGCATCGGGGCTTTCAGCTCAAGCACGGGCGAACTGCTGGCGACGCTTTTCCTCAAGCGCGTGGCCGACGATTTCCATCATGCGGTGCGAACCTGGCACGATTGCACCCAGCTTCCGGAGCCGGGCCGCAGCAGTTCCCTCTTCGGCGTCAGCCTGAGCAGCCGGGACAAGACCGGGGCAGAGGCTTTGTTCGCCTTTGCCTGGCCCTATGCGCTCAAGCGCGGCTGGCGCCATGTCTATCTCGGTTCCCCGGTTCCCGGCCTGCGCGACTGGCGCAAGGCCAATCCGGAAGGCAATCCCGAAGACTATGTGCGGGCCGAACGCGGCGGCCTGCCCCTGGACCCGCAATTGCGTTATTACCACGCTCGCGGCTTCAATGAGATCGTCGCCGTGAAGCCAGGTTATTTCCCGCACGAGCGTTCACTCGATTACGGCGTGCTGTTGCGCCACACCGTGCCGCTAAGCGGCTTGGCGCCGTTGTGGCGCGGCTTGCCCTTCGGCGTGGTGCAGGGCGTCACGCGTGCCGTGCGGAGCCTGGCATGAGCGCGGCCGACGGCATGGCGCGCTTGATGCCGGGGACGCGCGCGGGCAGGTCGAGCGATCTGCCGAGCATCGCCTTTCTTTGCGCGGTGGCGGCCAACACGCTGACGCTGGCCTTGACCGATTCGTTGTGGCTGCGCATCGTGCTGGTGCTGCCGCAAGCCTTGCTGCTGATCGGCTGCCAGGAGACCAAGCACATGTGCGTGCACGGCACCTTCCTTGGAAACCGCAAGCTCAACGATATGGTCGGCACGGTGTGCGCGGCGCTGTTCGGCGTCAATTTCATCGCCTACCGCCACTTCCACTATCTGCATCACCATTCTCCCTGCACCGACGAGGACCCGGAAGGCCGGCTCTATTCGCTGAGCATGAATACGCGGCTGATCTGGCTGTTCGCGCCGGTGGAGCTGCCCATCGTCTCGTGCTACATCAACTTCATCGGCTGGGGCATGGTCCCGCCGAAACACCGCCTGGCGAGCCGCCTGTGCGCCGTCTGGATGTTGCTGTTCGCGTTCCTTGTCCTCATCTGCGCGCTGCATGCCTGGCACGCCCTGGTGTGGGCGTACCTGGTTCCGCTGGCCTTGTTCGCCTGGATCGATTTCATTCTGACCCAGGCCGAACACTATGACGCGGATATCGTGCCGGCATTCGAGCGGCGCGATCCGGGCGCGATCACGATAGACGTGGTCCTGCCCGCCGGATTGGGCTGGCTCACGCTGCACCGTTCCTTGCATCGCGTGCATCACCGCGACCCGGCGCTGCGCTGGTTCGAGGCGTCCCGGCGTCTGCGCCAGGATCCGAGCTCCTCGCCCGTGCGCTGCGCCGACTTCCTGGGCAGATGGCTCGCCGGCGGCCCGCGCCTGTGGCTGCGCAAGCGCCGCGTTTCTCCGGCTTGAGCGCGGGCTTGCATGCCGGCCTGAATGCCTCCCCATGAGCCGTTATGTCTTTTCCCTGGGCGGGCCCGAGGACGATGCGCAACTGCGCCAGCGCATGGCGTCGGACTGGATCGAAGGGGAGTTTGCCATCAGCCTGCGGCGCGAGCCGTCCTATGTGCGGGCTTGCCGCTTGCAGGGCAACCCGGTGCAGATCATCGTCGGGCGCGATGCCGCGAGCGGGCGCATCCTGGCCACGGGCAACCGCAGCATCAGCAGGACTTTCCTTGACGGCGAAGCGCGGCGCACGGCCTTTCTCTCCGATCTGCGCATCGACCGTGAGCATCGCAACGGCATGCTGCTGTCGCGGGTGTACCGTTTTCTGCGTTCGCTGCATGATGCCGACCCCCTGCCGTGCTACAACCTGATCTACGACGACAATGAAACGGCCTTGCGCAGCCTGGTGGGCGGGCGCGCGGGGTTGCCGCATTACATCGAACGCGGGCGCTTGCTGACGCGCGCGCTGCATCTGTCGCGCCGCAGGCCCTTGCTGCATGCGCCCGGCGCCGAGCTGCGCCGCGCCCGCGACGGGGAATTGCCGGAGATCGTCGAATTCCTGAACCGGCGCAACCGGGAATGCCGTTGGGCGCCGGTGCTCGACATGGCCGACTTTGCCGCCGGAGGGCGTTGCGACACGCTCGGTGCGAAAGACTTCTTCATCGGCCTTAAGGCGGGCCGCATCTGCGCCACGATGGCGGCGTGGGACCAGTCGCCGCTGCGGCAGGCGCACGTGGAACGCTATCCGCGCCCGCTGGCCTTGTTGCGGCACGTGCACAATCTCGCCGCGCCGCTGCTCAAGCGCCCGCGCTTGCCCGCCCCGGGCAGGGCGCTGCCCTACGTCTATCTCGCATTCGTCGCGGCCGGGCCGGACGATACGGCGCTCTGCGCGGCCTTGCTGCGGTATGCCTACGAAGCGTTGCGCGGCGGGCCGTGGCTGTATGCCCTCGCCGCGCTGCATGACGACGATCCCCTGCTGCCGCTTTTCATGGACTATCCGGCGCAGGCCTCGGCGGCGAGATTGTTCGAGGTCGATTTTTCGCGCGAACCGGCCGCTGCCGCCGCGCCGGGCCAAGCCCGCATCGAGTTCGCCCTGACTTGAGGATCTCCCGCTTCGGCTGAGGCCCACGGTTTTCGCTGCGCGGCGATGCGTTCTTCATCTCGCGCGTAGCATACCTTGAAGCCAGCAAAGCGCCGGGCTGGGCCCGGAACAACAATTCCATCCAGCTTTGACATGGCAGCCGAATTGCCGTTTTTTACCTGGAGCCCGCCATGAACATCAACCCCACCAGCGGCAGGGAAAGTCCCGCCGCCGCGCACAGCGCTTCGCAGGAGGCGCCATCGAATGTTCCGCCTCCTGCGCCTCAAAACGCGCCGGCGGAACCGCCGCGCGGCAGCGCGATGTCGCTGCAGCTCGCCACGCTGTCGGATATGTCCAGCGTGAGGCGCTCCAAGTCCGAATTGAATCTGCCGCGCAGGACGGAAACGGCCATCGCGTCGTCTTCCCGCAGCCTGCGCGAGCAGCCGCAGACGGTGCCCGCGGCTGCGGATAAGGACGGGAGTGATTGGGAAAGCGTGCTGGACGCGAGCGTGGCTGCCGGTGAAGCCGGTCCCAGTGAAGGCTCGCAAGAGGTGCGCATGACGCCGTTCGGCTTGTCGCTCTCCGATGCGGGCGCCGCGCAAGGAGAGCGCGCGGCACGCCGTTCCCAATCCGATATCGGCTTGCCCCGCACCGCCTTGCAGGACCTGCCGCCCCTGCGCAGTTTCCGCGAGCCGCCGGTATCCGCCTCGGCCGTCTTGCTCGACGATACCGAGCGCAGCGACGACGGCGCCTGGAACGCCAAGCCGGCGGCGGAGTTCCGCGATGCCAAGGGCAAGGGCAAGCTGGAGGACGCGCAACAGCCGGGCGGTGCAATGCACAGCGAGGAAATCGTCTCTTCCTGGCTGGAGAATGCGCAGCTGGTTCCCCCGCGTGGACACGCCGCCGCCTCGTCGAGCGGCACGAGCGAGCAGCAGATCGGCTTGTCCAAGCGCAGCGGCACGTCATTGCCTGTCATCGCGGAGCAGCATGAGGACGTGCAGGGCAATGCGCAGGACAATGCCGCCGCCGGGCCCCGGGCTTCCCGCGGCACGTTCAAGGGGCGGCTGACGCAATTGATCGACAATAAGAAAATCCCTTTCACCCCGCCGATCCAGCTGGCGCGATGGGATGCGGAAAGCGCGCTTGAGATTTGCCATGGCTTGCGCAACAGCCAGAGCGCATCGCCGTCGATACCGGAATTGTCGCGGCTCGTCGCGCTCAATTTCGAGCGCGCCCACGCCGATGCCATTCCGGAGGAAAAGCGGGGGCAGCGCATTCTCCCCGAAGGCACGAAAGACGACGCCTACTACCGGGAAATGATCGCCACCTTCCTCAAGGCAGCCGGCGTGGAGGATGCCGGGGAAGTGCTCGAAAGTTTCAAACAGGCCGGCACCGGCGGATTGCACCGGCAGCAGGTGTTGACCTCTTCCACGGCGGGCGGCGTCGTGAGCGGCGTGGCGCAAATTGCGGCGTCGGCCCACCCGATTGCCAAGACCGCGCTGTCGGCGGTGCAATTGGCCTTGACCGCCATCACCACCAAGCTGTCGTTCGAGTCCGGCGGGCGGCGCCTGCGCAATGCCGGCACCGAGGAAGTCCTGCCCT
>DASVYZ010000170.1:0-1846 GCA_036391935.1 Burkholderiaceae bacterium
TGGGACAGCGGCTCGTTCTTCGCCCGCTTGGCCAGGTCGCGCTGCTCCCAGATCTGCTTCACGATGCCTGGCAGGCAATGCCTGTCGCGCGAAAACACCGTGCCGTTGATGCCTTCGACGGTGGATTCGGGGTCGCTTGCATGCGTGCCCTCGGCCAGTCCGACGGGATCGACCAGAAAGGTGCGGATGATGGAGGCGTAGAGGCTCTTGTAGTCGAGCACCAACACCGAATCATATAGCCCTGGCTTGGAATCCATGACGAAGCCGCCGGGGTAGGATGCGCTCGGCAGCTCTCCAACGTTCGGCGCCACATAGCCGGCGCGATGCATGCGCGGCAGGTAGTGGTGGCTGAAGGCGGCGATGGAACCGCCGAAACGGTCGGCCTGCAGGCCCGTGGCATGGGCGCGCTCGAGCACGAAGGCCAGCACGCCGGCCTTATCGAAAATGCGCAAAACCAGTTCGCAATCGCGGATGTTGTACATCGCCAGCGCCAGCTTGTCTTGTTGAAAGCGGCGCTCGATCTCGGCCATCTTGCCATAGGCGTCCTCGATGTCCTTGCCTTCGCCCAAAAGGGTCTGCGAAACATTTTCCAGGCTGAACGAGGGAAAGCTCCAGAAGGCGGACCTCAGCGCTTCGATGCCGTCGATAATCATGCGCCCGGCCGTGGGCGCGAACAGGTGTTCGCGCTGCGAGGGATGCGCGCGCCAGGCTATCGTGCGCCGCTCGCGCCCGAGCCGCAGCGGCACGCCGATGGCATCGGCCGCCTTTTGCAGCACGCGCAGGTCGAACTGGATCAGGTTCCAGCCGATGATCGCGTCCGGGTCATGGGTCTCGAACCAGTCGTTGAGCCGCTCTAGCATCTCCTTGCAGCTTTGACAGTACACCAGGGAAAAGCCGGGGGCCCGTGCCTGCCCGGCGGATTCCTCGCCCAGCATGAACACCGTGCGCGAGCCGCAGCCGTCGAGTGCGATGGAATACAGGTCTTCGTGCGCGCTGGTTTCGATGTCGAGCGACACCATCTTGATGGCGGGGCGGTAGCCCGGCGCGGGCTTGAGCTTGCAATTGGTGATCACCGCGCCGTCGCGCGCCCCGCCTTCAACCGTGACGCCGGCGGTGATGAAGCGTTCCATCAGGTAGCGCTCAGCCGGCCGGATATCGGCTTCGTGCAATACGATGCCCAGGTCTTGCAGCTTGCGCTCGAGGCGGCCCAGCAGCTTGAAGTGGCGCGTGTAGATGCCGATCACGGGCTCTTGACGGAAGGTTTTCAGATCGAGGCTTTTGATCTGGCAATCCGGCGCCTTCCCCAGTGCCGCCTCCACGTGGCGCTGATCTTCGGCTCGCGCGAACGCCACTGAAACCTGATCGGTCAGCAAGACCTTCCTGGGCCCGAGGTCGGTCGCCAGCCAGAATTCAATTTCCGTTCCATCCTTGGTATCGCGCCAATGGCGCGTCAGGATGAAACCATCCATGTCGGGTACATCCACCGCTAAATCTGCTTTAGTATTGAGTTCACGACTTTGCGCTGCGCCGCGGCTTGTTGCAGCCGCAGCCCACATTCCAATCGACAATCATACCTGACGCGAACTGTTGCAAAACGGGTAATTGTGGTTTTCCACAGTTGCATGCCGGCCGCCTCCTCTTGATAATCGACAGGATAACAAGTTCGCCGGGTCGCCGTGACCGGAGAAAATGCATGAGGCTAAAGCCGCTCCTTTGTTGCGCGTTTCTATCGCTCTTTGTCGCATCCGGCGCGGGCGCGCAAGAGCCTATCGTGATCAAGTTCAGCCACGTCGTCGCCATCGATACGCCCAAGGGCAAGGCGGCGCAGCGCTTCAAGGAACTGGCG